>NZ_JBWKXO010000021.1:0-103644 GCF_059423025.1 Pseudomonas sp. GW704-F2
GATCAAAAATGGGGGAGGGGCGGTGCGACGATTCGACTTGCCCCTCCCACATTTGGACCGAGTTATGCGAGGTGTTCGGGGTTGACGGGGTCGCCGGGCTTCACATTCAACTGATGCCGCACATCTTCGAACATCAAGTCGTACTGCTTGTGCATCTCGCCATTGAGTGTCGCGATCTTCGGCATCCCGTACTTCTGCGCGATATTCATCGCGTGCCGGGCAAAGTCGAAGGCCTGGTCCTTGGGCAGGAAGAATTCTTCCTTGAGGTCCTTGCCCTCCACAGAACCATGCAGGGTGAACAGCATCCCCTGGCCTTCCTTGGGGTGCTGGCTGATTTCATAGTCGATGCACAGGTTGTAGCTGTAGTCGCTGTCGTTCAGCGCGTGGCGTTCGATGTGCAAGTGCCCGGGTTCAAAGGTAGCCATAGGCATTTCTCCTCAACTTCACAGATAACGGATGCCAGGGGTCGCTGTGCTGACACGGGTGCCGGCGGTGCCCTGGACGATGGCTTCGATGTCCGAGAGTGAACCGATCACTGCGGTTTTGCCAGTCTGGCGGGCGAACTCGCAGGCCGCTTGGACCTTGGGCCCCATGGAACCGGCGGCGAAACCGAGTTTTTCCATGTCGTCCGGGTGGGCCTGGCTGATAGCCTTCTGGGTGGGTTTGCCGTAGTCGATGAACGCCGCGTTGACGTCGGTGGCGATCACCAGCAAATCGGCTTCCAGTTGCGAAGCCAGCAGCGATGAGCACAGGTCTTTGTCGATGACTGCTTCAATGCCGCGCAGTTTGCCGTCTTCGCCATACATCGTCGGGATACCGCCACCGCCGGCGCAGATCACGATGCTGCCTTTCTCCAGCAGCCATTGGATCGGGCGAATTTCAAAGATGCGTTTCGGCCGCGGGCTGGCCACCACGCGGCGGTATTTATCGCCATCCGGGGCAATGGTCCAGCCTTTCTCAGCGGCGAGTTTCTCGGCTTCGGCCTGGGAGTACACCGGGCCGATCGGTTTGCTGGGTTTTTTGAAGGCCGGGTCGTTGGCGTCCACTTCGACCTGGGTGAGCAGGGTGGCAAACGGGACTTCGAAGTCCAGCAGGTTGCCCAGTTCCTGTTCGATGATGTAACCGATCATGCCTTCGGTTTCGGCACCGAGCACGTCCAGCGGGTACGGCGAGACGCTGGTGTAGGCTGCTGCCTGCAACGACAGCAGGCCGACTTGCGGGCCGTTACCATGGGCGATCACCAGCTCGTTGCCGGAATGGATCTTGGCAATCTGTTCGGTGGCGATTCGGATATTGGCGCGTTGGTTGTCCGCTGTCATGGGTTCACCACGGCGGAGCAGGGCGTTACCGCCCAGTGCAACGACGATACGCATAATGCAATCCTTCTAGAGTTCAGCGTGTGAACACAGGACTAAGTGTGGGAGGGCGCTTACTCCCGATGGCGGGCTAACATTCAATACTTGTGTCGACTGATACACCGCTATCGGGGGCAAGTCGAATCGTCGCACCGCCCCTCCCACATTTTGACCGTGTTCCTACAGTAGACGTTGTGTCGAAATCAGATATCCGCCAACGCCGACACCAGGATCGCCTTGATGGTATGCATGCGGTTTTCCGCCTGTTCAAAGGCAATGTTGGCCGGGGATTCAAACACCTCTTCGGTCACTTCCACGCCATTGGCCAGGTTCGGATAACGCGTGGCGATGTCCTTGCCGACCTTGGTTTCGCTGTTATGGAACGCCGGCAGGCAGTGCATGAACTTCACCCGGGGGTTGCCCGAGGCTTTCATCATCTTGGCGTTGACCTGGTACGGCAGCAGTTGCTCGATACGCTCGTCCCACGCTTCCACTGGCTCACCCATGGACACCCAGATATCGGTGTGGATGAAGTCCACGCCCTTCACCGCCTCAAGAGGGTCTTCGGTGATGGTGATGCGCGCGCCGCTTTCTTCGGCAAAGGCCTGGCACTGTTTGATGAAGTCTTCGTGGGGCCACAGGGCTTTCGGCGCGCCGATACGCACGTCCATGCCCAGCTTGGCGCCGATCATCAGCAGCGAGTTGCCCATGTTGTAGCGCGCGTCGCCCAGGTAGGCGTAGCTGATGTCATGCAGCGGCTTGTCGCTGTGTTCGCGCATGGTCAGGGTGTCGGCGATCATTTGGGTCGGGTGGAATTCGGCGGTCAGGCCGTTGAACACCGGCACACCGGCGAACTTGGCCAGTTCTTCGACGATTTCCTGCTCGAAGCCACGGTATTCAATGGCATCGAACATCCGACCGAGGACGCGGGCGGTGTCTTTCATGCTTTCTTTGTGGCCGATCTGCGACGACACCGGGTCGATGTAGGTGACGTGGGCACCCTGGTCGTGGGCCGCGACTTCGAAGGCGCAGCGGGTGCGGGTCGAGGTTTTTTCGAAGATCAGCGCGATGTTCTTGCCCTTGAGGTGCGCGCGCTCGGTGCCGGTGTATTTGGCGCGTTTGAGGTCGCGGGACAGGTCCAGCAGGTAGTGCAGCTCGCGGTTGGTGTGGTGCATCAGCGACAGCAGGCTGCGGTTGCGCATGTTGAAAGCCATGGTGGATCTCCTTGTGTTCAGGTTATCCCCTTGGCCGACGCCTTGTGGGCGGCGGCCAAGGCCTGGAAATTAATAGTCGATAGGGTCGCGGATGATCGGGCAGGTCATGCAGTGGCCGCCGCCACGGCCACGGCCGAGTTCACCGGCACTGATGGTGATGACTTCCACGCCGGACTTGCGCAGCAGGGTGTTGGTGTAGGTGTTGCGGTCGTAGCCGATCACCACGCCAGGCTCCAGGGCCACGACGTTGTTGCCGTCATCCCACTGCTCGCGCTCGGCGGCGAAGCTGTTGCCGCCGGTTTCGACCACACGCAGGGTTTTGAGCTTGAGGGCGGTGGCGACCACGTCGAGGAAGCTTGCGTCTTCACGGCGCACATCGATGCCACCGGGCTTGCTGTCGTCCGGGCGCAGGCTGAAGGCGACGATCTGGCTGACCACTTCGGGGAAGATGGTGACCAGGTCGCGGTCGCAGAAGCTGAACACGGTATCCAAGTGCATCGCCGCGCGGGATTTCGGCAGGCCGGCGACGATGACGCGCTCGACGGCTTTGTGCTTGAACAGGTTCAGCGCCAGTTGGCCGATGGCCTGGCGCGACGAACGCTCGCCCATGCCGATCAACACCACGCCGTTGCCGAGCGGCATGACGTCGCCGCCTTCGAGGGTGGCGTTGCCATGGTCCTGGTCCGGGTCGCCGTACCAGATCTGGAAGTCGGCGTTGGTGAACTCGGGGTGGAATTTGTAGATGGCGCTGGCCAGCAGGGTTTCCTGGCGTCGCGCCGGCCAGTACATCGGGTTCAGCGTCACGCCGCCAAAGATCCAGCAGGTGGTGTCGCGGGTGAACTGGGTGTTCGGCAGCGGCGGCAGGATGAAGCTGGAGTGGCCGAGGAAATCGCGGAACATCTCGATGGTCTTGCCACCGAAGCTGTCCGGCAGGTCATCGGCCGACACGCCGCCGATCAGGAACTCGGCGATTTTGCGCGGCTCCAGGCTGCGCAGCCACGAGCCGACTTCGTTGATCAGGCCGAGGCCGACCTGGTTGGCGGTGATCTTGCGTTCCAGAATCCAGTCCAGGGCTTCGGGGATGGCGACGATATCGGTCAACAGGTTGTGCATTTCCAGCACATCGATGTCCCGTTCGCGCATCTTGGTGACAAAGTCGAAATGGTCGCGCTTGGCCTGGGCCACCCACAGCACATCATCGAACAGCAGTTCATCGCAGTTGTTGGGGGTCAGCCGCTGGTGGGCCAAACCTGGGGAGCACACCATGACTTTACGCAGTTTGCCGGCTTCGGAATGTACGCCGTACTTCACTTTTTCCGTGGTCATTACAGATCCTCCAGTGAGCAACAATTACATAGTCAGGAAGCCGGCGTAGAGGCCATAGGCAGCCACCAGGGCGCCAACGACCACCGCAGCGAAAATCAGCTTCTCGACGTTGGTGAAAATCGGTTTGCCCAGTTCATGCTTGGCCTTGGCGAACAGGATCGCGCCAGGGGCATAGAGCAGGGCGGAGAGCAGCAGGTATTTGGTACCGCCGGCGTAGAGCAGCCAGACCGCATAGATCAGCGCGATCGCGCCGATGATCAGGTCCTTTCTGCGCTCGGCCGGGGCGTTTTCGTAGGTCTCGCCACGTACCGCCAGCAGCAGCGCATAAGCTGCCGACCACAGGTAAGGCACCAGGATCATCGAGGTGGCGAGGTAGATCAGCGACAGGTACGTGCTGGCGGAAAACAGGGTAATCACCAGGAACACCTGGACCAGAGCGTTGGTCAGCCACAGGGCATTGGCCGGCACGTGGTTGGCGTTCTCGCGGCGCAGGAACTCCGGCATGGTGTGGTCCTTGGCGGCGGCGAACATGATCTCCGCACACAGCAACACCCACGACAGCAGCGCGCCGAGCAGCGAGATGACCAGGCCGACGCTGATCAACACGGCGCCCCAGTGGCCCACGACGTGCTCCAGCACGGCAGCCATCGACGGGTTCTGCAGCTTGGCCAGTTCCGGTTGGGTCATGATGCCCAGGGACAGCACGTTGACCAGCATCAGGAACAGCAGCACGGTGATAAAGCCGATCACAGTGGCCTTGCCCACGTCGCTGCGTTTTTCGGCCCGCGCCGAGAAGATGCTTGCGCCTTCGATGCCGATGAACACCCACACGGTGACCAGCATCATGTTGCGCACTTGGTTCATCACGCTGCCCAGGTCCGGGTTTTTCAGGCCCCAGATGTCAGCGGTGAAGATGTCCAGCTTGAACGCGAATACGGCGATCAGCACGAACAGCACCAGCGGCACGACCTTGGCGACGGTGGTCACCAGGTTGATGAACGCCGCTTCCTTGATCCCGCGCAATACCAGGAAATGCACGGCCCACAGCAGCACCGAAGCGCCAATCACCGCGGCCGGGGTGTTGCCCTCGCCAAAGATCGGGAAGAAGTAGCCGAGGGTGCTGAACAAGAGCACGAAGTAGCCGACGTTGCCCAGCCAGGCGCTGATCCAGTAACCCCAGGCGGACGAGAAGCCCATGTAGTCGCCGAAGCCGGCCTTGGCGTAGGCATATACGCCGCCGTCGAGATCGGGTTTGCGGTTAGCCAGGGTCTGGAACACAAACGCCAGGGTCAACATGCCTACAGCCGTAATCACCCAGCCAATCAGGACGGCGCCGACATCGGCGCTGGCCGCCATGTTTTGCGGCAGAGAGAAGATCCCGCCGCCAATCATTGAACCCACGACAAGTGCAACCAGTGCGCCAAGTCGAAGTTTTCCGGCAGATTCAGACATTGCATGACTCCAATGCAGGAGAAGAGAGACCACAGAATAATTCCGTGCGCTAATCAAACAGCTGACTTAGATCACATCATTGGCACATTCCATTGTGAATTAATGACTTAGAGTGAAAATGCCGTGCGCGCGATAGTGCCGCCAAGGCGCTCGTCGTAGAGCCTCTATGCGCTTTTTTATTATTAAGGTTTCCTGATTGCCGGGACGTTTCAAGCTAGTCCCTTTTGGTGAATGTGCAAACTTTTTCCGGGCCGGCTTGGCAAGACGCTCAAAACCTTAAAGTTCAATACTTATTTAATTTATAAATTTGACTAAACTCTGTTTTTTGACATGCCTTTGGGTTATTAGAGCCTGCGCTTTATTCGCGATATCTGATAAACGCTAACGCGCCTGCGTAAATTAGTTGAGTACACGGTGGTTCTTTTAATTCTGGAGAATTCATGTCGCAATCGTCTGAAAAGCTTCGACTCAGCGCCTTGATCGCCCTGGTGGTGGGCTCCATGATTGGCGGCGGGATTTTTTCCCTGCCACAAAACATGGCCGCGCGCGCGGAAGTCGGCGCGGTATTGATCGGCTGGGCGATCACCGCCGTGGGCATGCTGACCCTGGCATTTGTGTTCCAGACCCTGGCCAACCGCAAACCCGAACTGGATTCCGGGGTGTATGCCTACGCCAAGGCCGGTTTCGGCGACTACATGGGCTTCTCGTCCGCCTGGGGTTACTGGATCAGTGCGTGGATGGGCAACGTCGGTTACTTCGTGTTGCTGTTCAGCACCCTTGGCTATTTTTTTCCGGTATTCGGTGAGGGCAATACGCCTGTGGCCATCGGCTGCGCCTCGATGTTGCTGTGGGCCGTGCATTTTCTGGTGATGCGCGGGATCAAGGAGGCGGCGTTCATCAACCAGATCACCACCGTGGCCAAGCTCGTGCCGCTGTTGATGTTCGTGGTCATCGCCGGCGTGGCGTTCAAGGCCGATGTCTTCACCGCCGACATCTGGGGCCTGGGCAAGCCGCATTTCGGCAGTGTGATGAATCAAGTGCGCAACATGATGCTGGTCACGGTGTTCGTGTTCATTGGCATCGAGGGCGCCAGCGTGTACTCGGCGCGGGCGCAGAAGCGCTCGGACGTGGGCCGGGCCACGGTGATCGGGTTTCTCGGTGTGCTGGCGTTGCTGGTGCTGGTGAACCTGCTGTCCCTGGGGATCATGAGCCAGGCGGAACTGGCGCAATTGCAGAACCCGTCCCTGGCCGGCGTGCTGGAGCACATCGTCGGTCCCTGGGGCGCGCTGCTGATCAGCATCGGTTTGGCGGTATCGCTGCTGGGCGCGTTGTTGTCATGGGCGCTGCTCTGCGCGGAAATCCTCTACGCCACGGCCCATGACAAGACCATGCCGGCCTTCCTGAAAAAGGAAAACGCCAATCAGGTGCCGGTCAATGCGCTGTGGCTGACCAATGTGATGATCCAGATATTCCTGGTGATCACGCTGTTTTCCGAAAGCACCTACACCACCCTGATTTACCTGGCTTCATCCATGATCCTGGTGCCTTACCTGTGGTCGGCAGCCTACGCGGTGTTGTTGAGCGGGCGCGGGGAAACCTACGAAGGCGCCCAGCGCCAGCGTCTGAAAGATCTGCTGGTGGGCCTGATTGCATTGGGCTACGCAGTGTGGCTGCTGTACGCCGGGGGGCTGAAGTATTTGCTGCTGTCGGCGTTGCTATATGCGCCGGGCGTGGTGCTGTTTGCCCTGGCCAAGCGCGAGCAGGGCCTGCCGTTGTTTACCCATGTGGAAAAAGGCATTTTCGCCTGTGTGATTGCGGGCGCGGGGCTGGCGGCGTATGGGCTGTATAGCGGGGTGTTGTCGTTATGAGCTGGGTGGCTTGATCGTGTGGGCCTCATCGCGGGCACGCCCGCGATGGCGGTCTCAGGTCACCAGCGAGGCCGGTGCGACCCCAATTCCCCTGCCGGCAAATCCCACTGCAACGGTGTGCCGCTGATGGTCAGCGGCGCGAGCAATCGGTGCGCCGGTCCCCAGGCGGTTTGCTCCACCACCAGCCCCTGGTCTTCGAGGGCTTCGGCCCGCAATGCCGGTTGCTCCGGAACCGGCCCGGCCTCCATCAAGCATTTTGCCGTGCGCGCCAACGATAATCGCGCCGAGCCGCCACGGCCGGACGCCAAGCGCTCGCGCAGGGCCAGGATCGCGCTGGCCGCCATCAAGTAGCCGGTGGCGTGATCCAGCGCCTGCAACGGTAGCGGCACAGGTTCATTCGTGTGTTTCCAGGCCATGCCCGCGTCGGCGATGCCGCAGCTCATCTGCACCAGACTGTCGAAGCCCCGGCGGTTACGCCACGGGCCGCTCCAGCCATAGGCGTTGAGGCTCACGTCGATCAGGCCGGGGGCGAGCTGTTGCAATGCGCTGGCGGTGTAGCCCAATTGCTCGAGGGCATCGGCGCGGTAACCGTGGAACAGGATGTCGGTGTCTTTGAGCAACCCTTCGAAAACCTGGCGGTCTGCGGCGGTTTTCAGGTCCAGGCGCGCACAGCGTTTGCCCAGGGTCATTTCCGGCACCACGCCCGGCTCGTTCCAGGTCGGCGAGTCGATGCGCAGCACGTCCGCGCCCAGCCCGGCGAGAAAACGACTGGCCACGGGGCCGGCCAGCACGCGGGTCAGGTCCAGCACTTTGATGCCGGCCAGCGGGCGAGCCGCCGCGCCGCGCCAGAGCCTGTTGGCGGTGGGTTCAAAGGTTTGGCGCTGAACCAGGTGCTCGGCATTCACCGCCAAGCCTTGGGGATGTTGCTGCCAGGCCTGCCACGACCGCATCTGCGCGGCACAACCGCCGGCATCGACAATCGCCTGCTCCAGCTCGGCAGCGTTCCACGCGACGACCTTGCTCGCCATCTCGGCACGGTCAGCGACGTGGCCCAGCACCCGCTCGGCAGCAGCACGGTGATGCGGCGCGTTGGTGTGCAAGCGAATCCAGCCGTCGGCGCTGGCATAGTCACCGGCCACCGGGTCCCACAGTGGCGGTACTTGCCAGCCTGTGGGGCGGATCGAAGACGAGAACCAGAAAGACGCGAGGCGTCGGTCCACGCTCACGCTGGGCAAGCGCCCGGTCTGTTGCAGGATGAGTTGGGCAACTGCCTGGCCGGCGGCGCCGATGCTGGCGCAGGCCAGGTCGCTCACGGCGAAGATCGACGGCAGGGCGCCGGCCCCGGTCGAGGTCAGCGGGGTGCGCGGTAGATCGAGTGCGGCTTGGATGGGAGTCAGCAGGTCAGTCATCGAAGGCCCTCCATAAGAGAAGGGCCACTATAGAAGATCATCACACCGGTGTGACAACTCCCGGCGTCAATGGCAGCTCGATGCTGGCGCTGAAACCGCCGTCGGGATGATTGGCCAGGATCAGGTTGCCGCCATGCCGTTCCGCTGCGCGCCGTGCAATCGCCAGGCCCAGGCCGTGGCCCTGCGCCGTTTGGCCGGGGGCGCGGTAGAACGGCTCGCCCAGTTGGCTCAGGTGCTCGGCTTCGACGCCGGGGCCGTGGTCGCGCACGCTGATCAGAATGCGTTCGCCCAGGCGGCGCGCCTGCAACTCGATCGGTTGGCCGGGCGGGTTGAAGCGCTGGGCATTGCGCAACAGGTTATCCACGGCGCGTTCGATCATGGTCGGCCAGCCTTTGAGGCGCAGGTCGGGATCGGCGCTCAGTTGCACCACTTGGTCTGGCGCGCTGAGTTGGGCGTCCTTTTGCAGGGTCTTGAGCAGCGGGATGAGGTCGACGTCTTCGGCACTGGCGTTGTCGGCATCGACCCGGGCCAGCACCAGGATTTCGCTGATCAGCGCTTCCAGGCGGTCGCACTCGCGGGTCAGGCGCGGCCAGAGTCTTTCCCGTTCCTCGGGGCCGGCCCGTTCGGCCAGGGCCAGGGCGATACGCAGGCGGGCCAGGGGCGAGCGCAGTTCGTGGGACACGTCTCGCAGCAGCTGGCGCTGGCTGCCGATCAGGCTCTGCAAGCGTGCGCCCATGCGGTTGAAGTCGGTGGCGAGTACGCCGAACTCATCGCGGCGGTTGGCCAGTTGCGCCAGGCTGTTCTGCTGGTAGGTGGCCTGGCCGAGGTCGTGTACCGCGCCACGCAGGCGGCTTAAGGGGCGGGTGATGGACAGTGTCACCAGCAGGCTGAACAGGGTCAGCACCACCAGGGCAATCGCCAATGCGCTCAACGGCCACATCAGGCTGCTGCGATGCCAGGCGTCCAGCTCCGGGTGGGGGATGCGATAGATCAGCAGGTAGGTGTCGCCGGTCTTTTCGCTGGTGTACTCGGCGGTCAGGCGCCGCCAGGGCAGGTGGCCGTCCTTGCTGTCGTTCTGCCGGGCTTCGAAGGCGGCGGCGCGGCGCGGAAAGGTGCCGCGTACCACGGGCTCGCCGCTTTCGTTGAGTACTTGCACGTCAATGTGATACTGACGCTTGCGCTGTTGCAGCAAGTCTTGGGCGGCGTCCTCGCCCTGGGCTTCGTAGAGTTGGGTCCACTCTTCGGCCAGGTTATTGAGGCCGGGGTGGCGGCTGAGAATCCAGGCGTCCTGGTTGAGCATATGCCCAAGCAGGATCGACAGCCCGGCAACCAAGGCGATAGCCAGCCAGAAACTGGCCAGGATGCGCCAGAACAATGAACGCACAGGAAACCCTCAAACAGGAAAAGCCCAGCGGCGTGAACCGCTGGGCTGGGGCAGTGAAGCTAACGCATTATTGCGCTTTTTGCGGCTGCTGCGCTTTCCAGGCCTGGAATTCCTTCCATTCGGCGCGGCGTTGTTCCTGTTTCTTGACGATCTCGTCGAATTTCTTCTGCTGGTCAGGCTTGAGTACGGCACGGATATCGGCCTGGGTTTTCTGCTTGCCGGCGGCGATTTCATCTTGCATGGCTTTCTGGTCAGCAGCCGGGAGTTTGTCCAGGTACTTTTTGACCAGGTCTTTGCGAGCCTGCCATTGGCCACCCATCAGCTTGCCAATTTGCTCGCGCTGTTCCTTGCTCAAGTCCAGCTGGCTGAGCGGGCCACCTTTGCCACGCGGACCGTGTTCACCGCCGTGGCCCGGGCCACCCATCATCATGTGGCCTTCTGGGCCGCCCATCGGGCCTGGGCCTTCGGGCATTGCCGCCATGGCAACGGTGGGCAGGGCAGCGGCGAACATCAGAGCGATTAGGGTCTTGCGCATGGTGATTCTCCTGTCTCTATTCCGGTGAGTCCGGATGTGAGTAGATTACGGAGATCAAGGTCAGCGGCGGTCAGGTGTGGGTAAAGCTTGGGTAAAGAGGGTTTTGGCGGCGCCTGACAAAACCCTTGGGAACGAGCAGATCAACAGTGGGATCAGTGTGGCGCGGGGTTCAGAGGCTGTAGTAGTAGCCGCGGCTGCGCAGCGCCACGATCCGTGGCCGGCCATCCGGGTGCGGGCCGATCTTCTTGCGCAGGTTGCTGACGTGCATGTCGAGGCTGCGATCGTAGAGGGTCAGCTTGCGGCCGAGGGCGATCTGCGCCAGTTCCTGTTTATCCAGCGGTTCGCCGGGCTGGCGCAGCAAGGCTTCGAGCAGGCGGCTTTCGGAGACGGTGAGGGTGAATTCCTGATTGTCGATGCTGACCACGCCGCGCACCGGGCTGAAGCACAGGTCGCCCAGTTCGAGCTGGGTCGACACGGCAGCCGGGTGGCTGCGACGCAGCACCGCGCGCAGGCGGGCAGTCAGTTCCCGCGGGTCACAGGGCTTGGCCAGGTAATCGTCGGCGCCCAGTTCCAGGCCGAGGATGCGGTCCAGCGGCTCGCCCCGGGCCGACAGCATCAGCACCGGCAACTCCGGATGGTCGTTGCGCAATTGCTTGAGCAGCTCCAGGCCGCTGCCGTCGGGCAACATCACGTCGAGCACCACGGCCGCCGGGGCGCTGTCGGCCAAGGCTTTGCGGGCGCTCAAGCCGTCGTGGCAGGCGCGCACCTGGAAGCCTTCCTGGCCCAACCAACTGGTCAGCAGCTCACAGAGCTCCTGGTCATCATCTATCAGTAACAGCTCGCTCATGACTCACTCAATTTAGCCATTGTCGACGGCGACGGTGCCCACCGCTGGCGAAGATCCCGCACAGCAAGGCGATCAGCGCGACGGCCGCGCCGGTGACAAACCACTGCTGCTGTTCGGTCAGCCATCGGGTCAAGCCGCCGCCCTGTGCCTCTTTGAGTTGCTGGGCCAGGCGTTGGTTCTCTTGGCGCAAGCGACTCAACTGGGCACTTTCACGCGCAGCCTCCGTGGTTTGCAGTTGCTTGCTCAGTTCTTCACGCAGCCGTTCGCTTTCTTTCAAGCGTTGCTGCAATTCGGTGATCTGGCTGCCGGCGCTCAAGGACAGGGGCGTAGAACTGCCGGTGCTTGAGGTTTCTTCAGCGTGGGCCGTAGCCCCGATCATTAACACTGCCAACAGACACAACTGACGTAAGCGCATCGGAACTCCTGATTCCACACGAATATTCAGAACGTTGTCGGCAGGTTACCCAGAATAATGAGCAATTAGGAGTGCGCCGAACCGAATTGGTTCGGCGCAACCGGGGTCAAGGCAGGACTTGCTTGAACGGTTTGATCACCACGTCCGCGTAGACGCCGGCCGCTACATACGGGTCAGCCTTGGCCCAGGCCTGGGCATCGACCAGGGACGCGAACTCGGCAACGATCAGGCTACCGGTGAAACCGGCGTCGCCCGGGTCGTTGCTGTCGATCGCCGGGAGCGGGCCGGCCAACACGATGCGGCCTTCGGCCTGCAGTACTTTCAGGCGCTCGACGTGGGCCGGGCGCGCGGAGAGGCGTTTTTCCAGCGAGTTGGCAACGTCGGTGGCAATGATGGCGTAGAGCATGTCAGTCCTCGGTTTTCGGCGAAGTGGGTTCGGTGTCATGCAGGTGGCGCGACAGGTAGATGCCTTGGCCGACCAGGAACAATAAGGTCATGCCCAGACTGCCGAACACCTTGAAGTCGACCCAGTAGTCCTGGAAGGTGAAGGCCACGAACAGGTTGGCGGCGCCGCAGAACAGGAAAAACACGATCCAGGCCATGTTCAGGCGGGTCCATACCGGCTCCGGCAGGGTCAGGGCGTGGCCCATGATCCGCTTGATCAACAGGCGGTCGCCAATGAAGTGGCTGCCGATAAACGCCAGGGCGAACAGCCAGTTCACCACCGGGGCTTTCCATTTAAGGAAGGTTTCGCTGTGGAAAGCCAGGGTCAGGCTGCCGAAGACCAGGCAGGCGACCAGGGTCAGCCATTGGCTTTTTTCGAGTTTGCGCTGGGAGATGAAGATGGCGCCGTAGACCACGATGGAGCTGATGATCAGCACGGCGGTGGCGCTGTAGATGCCTCCGAAGGTCAGTTCATGGCCGGCGAGATCGATGACCCTGGGGTCGAGTTTGTAAACGATGAAAAACAGCAACAGCGGGATGAAGTCGATGAATTGTTTCACAGTAAGAGCCAGAAGCTGGATGTGGCGGCATAATAACAAACATCCTTGGTAGCGAAAGCGCCACCTGACTTGAGGTTACACACTTCCGTGAATGTTGATTTGCACTGCCACAGCACGGCCTCCGATGGCGCCCTGGCGCCCGCGGTGCTGGTTGCGCGTGCGTTTGAAAAAGGCGTGCGAGTCCTGTCGTTGACCGACCACGATACCCTCGAAGGCCTCGACGAAGCGCGCGAAGCCGCCCAGGCCCTGGGTATGCAACTGGTCAACGGCGTGGAATTGTCCTGCACCTGGGGTGGCGCCACCATTCATGTGCTTGGCTACGGTTTCGACCAAAAAGCTCCGCCGCTGGTGGAGGCCATCGCCCAATTGCGCGATGGCCGCTGGCTGCGCTCCGAAGAAATAAGCCGCAAGCTCGGCCTCAAAGGCATGTCCAACGCCCTCGACGGCGCCCGGGCCATCCAGCAGGAACTGGGCGACAGCGGCAACGCACCGGCCCGGCCGCATTTCGCCGATTGGATGGTGCGCGAAGGGTTTGTCAGGGACCGCGCCGAAGCCTTTCGCAAATGGCTGGGCGCCGGCAAGCTGGGCGACGTCAAGCAGCACTGGCCGACCTTGGACGACACCGTCGAGACCCTGCGGGCCTCCGGGGCATGGGTCAGCCTGGCACATCCCTGGCATTACGATTTCACCCGCAGCAAGCGTCGCAAGCTGATTGGCGACTATATTGGTGCGGGCGGCCACGCAATTGAAGTGGTCAACGGGCATCAACCCGCAGAACAGGTTGGCAGCCTGGCGATTCTTGCCCGCGAATTTGGTCTGCTGGTCAGCGCCGGCAGTGACTTTCATGGCCCAGGCGGCTGGTCCGAGATCGGCGAATATCGCCCGGTCCCGGAAGACTTGCCGCTCTTGTGGGGGCGATTCAAGCATGACCCCATTATTGCCACCGTCTGAACAGGTAGAGCACGTGAGTCAATTCTTCCAGATTCATCCGGAAAACCCTCAGCCACGCCTGATCAAGCAGGCTGTGGAGATCATTCGCGCCGGTGGCGTGGTGATCTATCCAACGGATTCGTCCTACGCCATCGGTTGTCAGATCGGCGACAAAAACGCGGTCGAGCGTGTCAGACGCCTGCGTCAGTTGGACGACAAGCACAACTTCGCGCTGATCTGCAGCGACCTGTCCCAACTGGGCCTGTTCGCCAAGGTCGACACCGGCACCTTCCGCCTGCTCAAGGCCCACACGCCGGGGCCGTACACCTTTATTCTCAACGCCACCCGCGAAGTGCCGCGCCTGCTGCTGCATCCGAAGAAGCGCACCATCGGCCTGCGCGTGCCGGAACACCCGATCGCCCTGGCGCTGCTGGCCGAGTTGGGCGAGCCGCTGATGAGCGTGTCGCTGATCATGCCCGGCGCCACCGAACCGCTGGAAGACCCCTACGAAATGCGCCAACTGCTGGAAAAACATGTCGACCTGATCATCGACGGTGGTTTCGGCGGCGGCAAGGCGTCCACCGTGATCAACCTGGCCGACGGCGACCCCGAAGTGATCCGCGTCGGCTGCGGCGACCCGGCGCCGTTTATGGCCGAGGCCTGAATGTCGGCCGTGGAAACCGTCGACAGCCAGGCCGGCGCCCAGCAGGAACTGCCGTTTGCCATGGTATATGGCCAGGCGGTCATGGAAATGCCGCTGGACCTGTACATCCCGCCGGATGCCCTGGAGGTGTTCCTCGAGGCCTTCGAAGGCCCGCTGGACTTGCTGCTGTACCTGATCCGCAAGCAGAACATCAACATCCTTGACATCCCGGTGGCGGAAATCACCCGCCAGTACATGGGCTATGTCGAGCTGATGCAGTCGGTGCGCCTGGAACTGGCCGCCGAGTACCTGGTGATGGCCGCGATGCTCGCCGAGATCAAGTCGCGCATGCTGTTGCCGCGCTCGGAGACGATCGAGGCCGAAGAGGACGACCCGCGCGCCGAACTGATCCGACGCCTGCAGGAGTACGAACGCTTCAAGGCCGCCGCCGAAGGCATCGACGGCCTCAGCCGCGTGGGCCGCGATGTGGTGGTGCCCAAGCTCGATGCGCCGGAAGCCCGGGCGCGCAAGCTGTTGCCGGACGTGAGCCTGGAAGAGTTGCTGATGTCGATGGCCGAGGTACTGCGCCGTGGCGACATGTTTGAACACCACCAGGTCAGCCGCGAGGCATTGTCGACCCGCGAGCGCATGAGCGATGTGCTCGAACGCCTCAAGGGCGGCGGTTTTGTGCCGTTTGTCGAGCTGTTCACCGCCGAAGAGGGGCGCCTGGGGGTGGTGGTGACCTTTATGGCGATCCTTGAGCTGGTCAAGGAATCCTTGGTCGAGCTGGTCCAGAATGAGCCTTTTGCGGCTATCCACGTGCGGGCGCGAGCCGAATAACGAGCTGAATCGATGAATCTGACTGAACCCCGCGAACTGGCCCCGCTGCTGGAGGCCTTTCTTCTGGCCTCGGGTAAGCCGCAATCCCTGGAGCGCCTGTTCGAACTCTTTGAAGAGGCCGAGCGTCCTGAACCGCCGGTCTTCAAGAAAGCCCTGGAGATCCTGCGCAAGTCCTGCGACGGCCGTGCCTTTGAACTGCGCGAAGTGGCGTCGGGTTATCGCCTGCAGATACGTGAGAAGTTTTCCCCATGGGTCGGCCGCTTGTGGGAAGAACGCCCGCAGCGTTATTCCCGGGCGATGCTGGAAACCATGGCGCTGATCGCCTATCGCCAGCCGATCACTCGCGGTGAAATCGAGGACGTGCGCGGCGTGGCGGTCAACAGCCATATCGTCAAGACGTTGCTGGAGCGCGAGTGGATTCGCATCGTCGGTTACCGCGACGTGCCCGGCAAACCGGCGATGTTCGCCACCACCAAGGTGTTCCTCGACCACTTCAACCTGAAAAACCTCGACGACCTGCCGCCCTTGGCCGAATTGCGCGAGATGGAAACCGAGCCGGAACTCGACTTCGACGACGCCCCGGTCCCGGCGAGCCTGCAGGAACTGGCCGATGCCACGGCCGAGCCGGAAGAACCGAAGGACGAAACCAGTTTCCATACCTTGTTGCTGGAACTGGATGACATGGAGCAGGGGATCAAGACCGACTTCGATGACTTGCTGCGTGATGGCGCGGCCGAGCCCGAAAGCCAGGTGAATGTTGAAGTCGAGCCGGAGCCCGAAGCGGAACCTGAGGAAGACATTCTCGGCGTCGCCCAAGCCCGCGAAAAACTCCTGGCCGCCGTCGCCGCCCTCGAACAGCCGCCGCTGAGCGACGAAGAGGACGAAGCCCGTGCCCTGGCCGAAGCGATCGAGGCCGAGCGCCGCCAGCTCGACGACTGACGCCCACCGGCTGTAGGAGCGAGCTTGCTCGCGAAAAACCCAAGAACACCGCCGACAACCAGATTCCACGCGTTATCGTTGACGATTTTCGCGAGCAAGCTCGCTCCTACAGCCGGTGGGCACCACCGGTCGGCGGAAAAACCACCGACTCGGCACTTATCGACTAGCCTCTGATGCGCAACGCGCGCCATGCGCGTATGATTCGCGACCCTTTGCCGATGTATTCGGCCAAAGCCCCGCTTTCAACACTCTTCAGGCCACGCCTGAATCGACCCACCGGGAGGTGCTTAAGATGAACGATAAAGACCAGAACGACAGCCAGGAAATCGG
This sequence comes from Pseudomonas sp. GW704-F2, assembly GCF_059423025.1. Classification (NCBI taxonomy): domain Bacteria; kingdom Pseudomonadati; phylum Pseudomonadota; class Gammaproteobacteria; order Pseudomonadales; family Pseudomonadaceae; genus Pseudomonas; species Pseudomonas sp. GW704-F2. The sequence continues at coordinate 16,492 of NZ_JBWKXO010000021.1, forward strand.
CCCAGCAGGCGAAAAACTGCAAAAGGTGCTGGCGCGTATCGGCGTGGGCTCGCGCCGCGACGTCGAAGCCTGGATCACCCAGAAGCGCATCAAGGTCAACGGCGTCGAGGCCACCCTCGGCCAGCGCGTCGACCTGCACGATGCAATCACCATTGATGGCAAGGTCATCAAGCGTGAAGAGGCCGCCGAATCGGTGCGCCGCGTGATCATGTACAACAAGCCCGATGGCGAGATCTGCACCCGTGACGACCCGGAAGGCCGTCCGACCGTGTTCGACAAGATGCCAAAGCCCAAAGAAGGCCGTTGGATCAACATCGGCCGTCTCGACATCAACACCACCGGCTTGCTGATGTTCACCACCGACGGTGAGCTGGCCAACCGCCTGATGCACCCGTCCTACGAGATGGACCGCGAATACGCCGTGCGTGTGCGTGGTGAAGTCGACGACGAGATGATCGAACGCTTGAAAGCGGGCGTCGTCCTCGAAGACGGCCCGGCCAAGTTCACCGACATCAAGCAAGCACCCGGCGGCGAAGGTTTCAACCACTGGTACCACTGCGTGGTGATGGAAGGTCGCAACCGTGAAGTGCGTCGCCTGTGGGAATCCCAGGGCCTGGTGGTCAGCCGCCTGAAGCGCGTGCGCTTCGGTCCGGTGTTTCTCAACTCCGACCTGCCGATGGGCCGCTGGCGCGAAATGAGCCAGTACGAAGTCGACATCCTCAGCGCCGAAGTCGGCCTGACGCCGGTCGCGATGCCGCAGATGAACGCCAAGAGCAAAGACAAGCTCGAACGCATGCAGCGTAAATCGTCGCGCCCGGTGGCCCGCACCGAACGCGTTGCCCGCACCCTGCGCCCAGCGCTGGATGCACCGGCTACCGGCGGGCGGATTTCCCGTGAGCCGCACATTGAAGGCGAGCGTCGTCCAACCGCGCCATCGCGTCAGGAAGGCGAACGTGCGCCACGCACGCCGCGTCCTGCCGGCCGTGGCGAAGCGCCAAGCGGTGGTCGCGGTAATCGCGGTGAAGCCGGTCGCGGTGCGCCCGCAGGTCGCCCGGCCGACAACGCCAGCACCAAGCGCCCAGCCAAGCCCGCGCCGAACAAGCGCCCAGGCCTGAAACTGGTGGCGGACGAGCCCTCGGGCAAGCGCCGTGGCGCGCCGGCCGGTTCCGGTCAACGCCCGGGTTTTGGTCGCAAGAAACCGCAGTGATGTAAGCGCTGCATAAAAACGCCAACCCTCGGGTTGGCGTTTTTTTTGGATCTGCATTTGCAATGCCATCAACTGTGGGAGGGAGCTTGCTCCCGATAGCAGTCTATCTGCTTGCACATGCATTGACTGAACCACCGCTATCGGGAGCAAGTCGAATCGTCGCATCGCCCCTCCCACAGTTGGATCTGATCAGAACGCAAAGGTGCCATCGAACACCGGCTTGTCATCCAGCGCCAACACCCCGCTGGCGAAGATCAAATCCAGGTGATGACTGCCTTTCTGCCCGCCACCCAACCCAAGGTGCAGGCCGCAGTGACGCTCTTCGAACCCGGCGTTGCGCGCATACAGATCCTTGACCCCTTCATTGGTACCGATCCCCAGTTCCTCCACGCGGCGGTTCGATGGGTTGGCGTTCAGGTACTTGTTGAAATCGTCCGCCAGCCCCGGGACGTCGCTGGCCACACTGCAGATGGTCGAGTTTTCGATCCACAGCTCCAGCGGTGATTGCAGCACGCCATATTTGCGTGCGAAGGGGATGGTGCTGAGGAAGGTGCCGACAAACCGCACCTGGCCGTTGATGGCTTCGCTGTGGGTGGCGATCTCGCCGGGGGCCAGGTCGTGGTTGCCGATGCCGTTGATATTGGTCCACTTCTTGATGCTGCTCAGCGGTGCTCGCAGGCGTGAGCCGTGCCGATCGCTGAAGCTCAGCACCGAGGCCTGGGACATGCGCCGGATCAGCGTGGCGTTGAGGTCGGCGATGCGTTGCGGCTCGACGCTGAAGGTGTCGTAGAAGTAGTCGCCGTAGTCCTTGAACAGCAGGGATTTTTTCCAGTGCTCGGCCATTACGCCATGCAAGGCGCGGATAAAGTCCGGGCCTTCGGCGCGGGGGTTGGGCAGGGTCGAGGCGTCGTAGAAAAACAGGTACAGGTCGCAGGTTTCGATGGCTTCGGCCAGGGTGTCGCTGGCGGCCAGGTCCAGGCGCTGCACCTGGAAGTTGAAGCGGGCGGCGCTGCCGAGGCTGATCGCCTGGGCAATCGCCTCGTAGCGTTCGGTATGGCCCAGCAGCACGGTCGGCCGGTTCAAGCCGCTGAGGGCCGGATGGTGGGCGAGGTAGTAGAGAAAGTGTTCGACGGCGCGGGCCTTGTCCATGACGGGTGTCCTTGTGTGCCTTGGGTAAGGGGGCAGGTGCAGCGCACTGCACCTGCCGGATGCCTGCCGAGGGTTAGAACGGCCACATCGCGGTGCCAAAAGGCACCACGGCATCGGCTTGCATCATTTCAACGGCGGCCTCATGGGTCGGCGCTTCAAACCAATCGTCGAGTTGCAGTTCGGTTTCCAGGTCGTTTTCCAGTGCTTGCATGGTGTATCTCCTAGAGGACGTTGTTTGAGAACGGCTTACCCGCGGGCTTCGCTGGGCAAGTGAAAGAACCTAGGTGAGAGTGTTTCGGAATGCAAAAATTTTATTGACACGGTCTCATTTGGATTTTTTGTTCTGTTTTTGACGCGCCATTTTTTCCCCATGCAAAACAGCGCACTGGGGCAGGCGAGTGTTCGGATATGTCCTACCGCCAATTTTTTGTGAACTGACAGATACTGGCTGGGTGTAACGCCGATTTTCCGCGCTGTAACGATTGATTTACGCAAAAGGCCTGCGGTATCGGGCCAGCACCGCGCTGTAAGGAATACCTGACAGATTGTCGCGGAGGCTCGCGAGGGCCGTCCGCAAGCGGTCGAGCGGTGTACAATGCGCCGCGTTTTACTGTGACCCCCTTGCGTAACCGCGCAAAAGGCCAAGACCTCAGGGTTAATCCACCCTGATCACTCCGCCTGGCCACGAGCCAGACGGGTTCGATTTCGTCACAGATAAAAACAAACAGGTGACGCATGACCGATAGAACGACGCTGTATTCCTGGTGCCTGCGCTGGGGTTTGAGCGGCGCTGCTTGAGTCGAACAACAAGGCAGCAACCTGCATTCAACATCATCAAACCTTGCGTGAGAGCCTTTTCATGAGTGGACCCGATTCCTCTTCAGGCGAACTGAAACGTGGCCTGAAAAACCGTCATATCCAGTTGATCGCCCTCGGTGGCGCCATCGGCACCGGCCTGTTCCTGGGTTCGGCCGGGGTGCTCAAATCCGCCGGCCCGTCGATGATCCTGGGCTATGCCATCTGCGGCTTCATTGCCTTCATGATCATGCGCCAACTCGGCGAAATGATCGTCGAAGAGCCGGTAGCCGGCTCCTTCAGCCACTTTGCCCACAAATACTGGGGCGGTTTCGCCGGCTTCCTGTCGGGCTGGAACTGCTGGATTCTGTACATCCTGGTGGGCATGTCGGAGCTGACGGCTGTCGGCAAATACGTGCATTACTGGTGGCCGGAGATTCCGACCTGGGTGTCGGCGGCGGCGTTTTTCGTGTTGATCAACCTGATCAACCTGGCCAACGTCAAAGTCTTCGGCGAGGCTGAGTTCTGGTTCGCCATCATCAAGGTGGTGGCCATCGTCGGCATGATCGCCCTGGGCAGCTACCTGCTGGTCAGCGGCAGCGGCGGCCCGCAAGCCTCGGTGAGTAACCTGTGGGAACACGGCGGCTTCTTCCCCCACGGTGTCGGTGGGTTGGTGATGGCCATGGCGCTCATCATGTTCTCGTTCGGTGGCCTGGAAATGCTCGGCTTTACCGCGGCCGAAGCCGACCAGCCACGCACTGTGATTCCCAAGGCGATCAATCAGGTGATCTACCGCATCCTGATCTTCTACATCGGCGCCCTGGTGGTGCTGTTGTCGCTGACGCCGTGGGACAGCCTGCTGGCGACCCTCAATGCGTCCGGCGATGCCTATAGCGGCAGCCCATTCGTGCAGGTGTTCTCGATGCTCGGCAGCAACACTGCCGCGCATATCCTCAACTTTGTGGTGCTGACCGCCGCGCTGTCGGTGTACAACAGCGGCACCTACTGCAACAGCCGCATGCTGCTGGGCATGGCCGAGCAGGGCGACGCGCCGCGGGTGTTGGCGAAGATCGACAAGCGCGGTGTGCCGGTGCGCTCGATCCTCGCCTCGGCGGCGATCACCCTGGTGGCGGTGCTGATGAATTACCTGATCCCGCAACACGCGCTGGAACTGCTGATGTCGCTGGTGGTGGCCACGCTGGTGATCAACTGGGCGATGATCAGCTTCTCCCACTTCAAGTTCCGCCAGCACATGAACCGCACCGGCCAGGTGCCGTTGTTCAAGGCGCTGTGGTATCCGTATGGCAATTACCTGTGCCTGGCGTTCGTGGTGTTTATCCTGGTGATCATGCTGATGATTCCGGGGATTCAGGTCTCGGTGTATGCGATCCCGGTGTGGGTGGCGTTCATGGGGCTGTGTTACTGGATCAAGAACAAGCGCCGCGCGGATCAGCGTCTGGCGATGGCCGCGCTGGAGTAACCCTTCGATGCTGTTGAGCAAACCCGGCCGCGTGCCGGGTTTGTCGTTTGAAGGGATGGGCGGGGCGCATTCGCGTATCCTTGGGCTCCCCTTAGAGGAACCCGTTGCTCATGCTGGTGATTTCCAACAACGTCCACTTGCCCGACGCCGAGATCGAGCTGACCGCCATTCGCGCCCAGGGCGCCGGCGGGCAGAACGTCAACAAGGTGTCGAGCGCGGTGCATCTGCGCTTTGATATTCCGGCCTCGTCGTTGCCGGAATTCTATAAGGAGCGCTTGCTGGCACTGCGCGACAGTCGGATTACCAGCGACGGCGTGCTGGTGCTCAAGGCCCAGCAATACCGCACCCAGGAACAGAACCGCGCCGATGCGCTGGAGCGCCTGGTGGAGTTGATCCTCAGCGCCACCAAGGTGGAGAAGAAACGCCGCCCGACCAAACCGACCCTGGGCTCGAAGAAACGCCGCCTCGAATCCAAGACCAAGCGCGGCAGCATCAAGGCCGGGCGCGGCAAGGTCGACTTCTAGGCGTCGCGCGCCTCGCGGGCCTTGGGTGCTTGCCGGTACAGGTAGACACTCAGCAGCAACCCGACCAAAGCGGCGAGGGCGGCGAACAGGAAGATCGACGCAAAGCCAAAGCCGGCCGCCACGGCCCCGGCCAGCGGGCCGGTGATCCCCAGCGACAGGTCGATGAACAGCGAGTACGCGCCCACCGCCGAACCCCGGCTGGACGCAGGCACCAGATTGACCGCCTCCACTCCCAGCGCCGGAAACACCAAAGAAAAACCGAAGCCGCTCAACGCCGCGCCCGCCAGTGCCCACGGCGCATCCGGCGCCAGCCACAGCAGCAGCAAGCCCAGCACCTCCACCGACAGGCAGGCGATCGCCACGCGAAAGCCGCCGATGCGGTTGATCAAATTGCCGAACAACAGGCGCGCGCCGATAAAACTGGCGCCGAACAGGCTCAGTGCCCACACCGCGTTATCCCAATGCTGGGTGGTGTAATACAAGGTGATGAAGGTGGCGATGGTGCCAAAGCCGATGGAGCCCAGCGCCAGTGCGCAACCGTGGGGCAATACCCGGCCCAGCACATTCATGAAAGGCAGGCGCACCCCGGCGACAATCGGTGTCGGCTCTTTGCGCCACGCCAGCAGCAGGCCCAGCGCCGCCAGCAGCAGGATACTCACGCCCATGCTCCACAAGCCGAGGTGACGCACCAGCAGCACCCCCAACGGCGCGCCGACCGCCAGGGCGCCATAGCTGGCGATGCCGTTCCACGAGATGACCTTCGCCGTGTTCGCCGCCCCCACCCGGCCAATGCCCCAGCCGATGGCGCCCGAACCTACCAGGCTTTCGGCACTGCCCAGCACCAGGCGGCCGATGAGCAGGCTACCCAGGCTCAGTGCCGGCAGGCTGGAAAACCACGCCGCGAGCAACATGAACACGCCGCTCAGGCCGCAGCCCGCCAGGCCGATCAGCACGGCGCGCTTGCTGCCCAGGTTATCGATGATGCGCCCGGCATACGGCCGGCTCAGCAGGGTGGCGAGGTATTGCACACTGATCACCAGCCCGGCGATCACCGCGCCAAAGCCCAGCTCACTGTGGACATAGCCCGGCAACACGGCCAGGGGAATGCCGATATTCAGGTAGCCGATAAAGGTGAACAACACGATGGAAACAACTTGCAGCGTGACCGCCATGGGGCGCTGGGTATCTGGCATGGGAAGGGTCCACTGTCGCAGCAGGTAAAGATAGGCTGCTAATGATACCGATGCTTTGGCCCGCGCAGGGCAGTAAAAAGCCAAAACGTCGGTCTAAACCGCGTCAGGACCGGGCAGGAGCGAGCAATTGCGTGGTGACCAGGGCGGCCAGGGCGTTTTCCTGGGTGCCGAAGCGCTTGAGCAGCAGGGCCTGTTTGTCCGCGTTGAGGCGGTTCCATACGTCGACCATCTGCAGGGCAGTGTCGAGTATGGCGGCGTTGGGGCTATCGGAGTGGTTGTCGGTCATGGCGGGTATCTCGGGAATTTCAGGCAGTGTGGAAAGCGCTCAAAGGTGCGCTTTCCACACGGTCTGGTACGGCGTCAGTCCTGGCTTTCGCGGTCGACTGGTTTTGCTTCTTTGGCCTCAGGCTGCTTGTCGCCGGCCTGCTGCGGTGTTGGCTGCTCTGTTGGGTGCAGGCTTGGGAAGGGGAGATTAGGTATCTCGTGCATCGTCGTCGCTCCTCGCAAAGTCTGTTTTTTCAATCGCAGGTGATTCCGCGCTCTCAAAAAGCCTTGGCAGGATACAGCACTGTAAATGACAAAAAGACTTTTATATCGACGGACGGACAAAGCGTCATCGTTAAAGCACAAGTGACCAGACGTCGCACGGCTAGAACGGCACTTTGCCCAGGATCATGTCGCGGTACATCACGAAATCCCCGAGCAGGCTGTAGAACGGATACTGGAAGGTCGCCGGGCGGTTCTTTTCGAAGAAGAAGTGGCCCACCCAGGCGAAGCCGTAGCCGGCGATGGGCACCGCAATCAGCAGGCCGAGGGCGCCTTTGCCCAGCACATACGCCAGAAGCCCAATCACCAGCGTGGTGCCGATAAAGTGCAGGCGCCGGCAGGTGCTGTTGCCGTGTTCTTTCAGGTAATACGGGTAAAACTCGGCGAAGCTATTGAATTGCTTGGTATTTCCCACGGTGGTCGGCCCTCTGATTGTTATGCCGTCGAACAGTTGTTCGGCGGGGAGCTTATTTAAGTCTAGAGTGATCAGTGGTAACAGCCAGTGACATTAGATGCCACTTTAGTATCCTTGCCTTCCTGGCTGCGGTTTCAGCCTGCTTTATTAAGAAGACGCCATGAGCGAACGAACAACTTCTGCAAGCTGGGCGATGGGGATAGTCAAGGCACTGGAAATGGACGGCCTGGATTGCCAGGTGTTGTTCAAACAATTGGGCCTGGACTATGCCGCCCTCAACGACCCCGATGCGCGCTTTCCGCAAGACTCCATGACGCGGCTGTGGCAGCGTGCCGTGGAATTGTCGGGCAACCCCGCGATTGGCCTGAACATGGGCAAAGTGGTGCGCCCGGCGTCGTTTCACGTGACCGGTTACGCGCTGATGTCCAGCAACACATTGGCGGAAGGCTTTATGCGCCTGGTGCGCTACCAGCGGATCATCGCCGAAAGCGCTGACCTGAGTTTCCAATTATTACCCGAAGGCTATGCGCTGATTCTGACAGTACATGGCGATCACCTGCCGCCCACCCGGCAAAGCGCCGAAGCCTCGCTGGCCTGTGCGCTGGCGCTGTGCGGCTGGTTGACCGGGCGTACCCTGCAACCGCGCAAGGTGCTGCTGCAAGGTGAGCAACCCGCCGACCTCGCGCCCTACAAACAGGCGTTCCATGCGCCCCTGGAATTCAACGCGGCCTATGACGCGCTGATTTTCGAGCGCGCCGACATGGAGGCGCCGCTGCCCACCGCCAATGAGGCAATGGCGCTGCTGCACGACCGGTTTGCCGGTGAATACCTGGCGCGCTTCTCCGAAAGCCGCGTGACCCACAAGGCGCGGCAGGTGCTGTGCCGCCTGTTGCCCCAGGGCGAACCCAAGCGCGAAGTGGTGGCCCAGACCCTGCACCTGTCCCAACGCACGTTGCAGCGGCGTCTGCAGGAAGAGGGCACCAGTTTCCAGACCCTGCTGGACGACACCCGCCGCGAACTGGCCGAGCAATACCTGGCGCAGCCGAGCATGACCCTGCTGGAGATCGCCTATCTGCTGGGCTTTGCCGACCCGAGCAACTTCTTCCGCGCCTTCCGCCGCTGGTTCGACGCCACGCCCGGCGAGTACCGCGCGCGCTTGCTGGATACGTCGACGGTCAGTGACGCCAGAACGCCGGGATGCACAGAACAAAGACTGTAATGATTTCCAGCCGGCCGAGCAGCATGCCCAGCGCCAGGATCCACTTGGCCGCGTCCGGCAGGCTGGCGAAGTTGCCGGCCGGGCCGATGGTTTCGCCCAGGCCCGGGCCGACCCCGGATACCGTGCTGGCGGCGCCGGTCAGCGCGGTCATCCAGTCCAGGCCGAGCAGCGACAAGGCCAGGGCGATCATGCAAATGGTGATGGCGAAGAAAAACGAGAAGGTCAGGATAGAACGCACGATCTCTTCGTCGAGACGGTGGCCGTTGTACTTCTGCTTGATCACCGCGCGCGGGTGAATCAACTGGTTCAAGTTGGCCTTGAGCAGGATATAGGCGACCTGGAAGCGGAAGATCTTGATCCCGCCCGCCGTTGACCCCGAGCAACCGCCGATAAAACCCAGGTAGAAAAACAGCATCAGTGAGAAATTGCCCCACAGGCTGTAGTCCCCCAGTGCAAAACCGGTCGTCGTCACCACCGACGTCACGTTCAGGGCCACATGGCGCAGCGCATCCAGCCAGTGCAGGTTGGTGGTCCACCAGTACCAGGTGCCGAGCACCAGCCAGGTCATCAACAGCAAGGCGAGCAAACCCTGCACCTGCTGATCCTTGATCAACGCCCGGCGGTTGCCGCGCAACGTGGCGACGTACAGGGTGAACGGCAGGCTGCCGAGGATCATCACCACCACCGCTACCCAATGCACCGCCGGTTGTTTCCAGTGCGCCAGGGACTCATCGGAGGTGGAAAACCCGCCGGTGGAAATCGCCGACATCGCATGGTTGATCGCATCGAACAAGCCCATCCCGGCCCACCAGAACGCCAGGCTGCCAAGGATGGTGATGCCCACATACGCCGCCACGATCAGCCGCGCCACCATGTGCGAACGCGGCATGACCTTTTCCGAGCGGTCCGAGGACTCGGTCTGGAACAGGCGCATGCCACCAATGCGCAGCAGCGGCAGGATCGCCACCGCCATGCCGATAAAGCCGATCCCGCCGAGCCAGTGCAGCAGCGAACGCCACATCAAAATGCCGGGCGACATGGTGTCCAGCCCGCTCAACACCGTGGAACCGGTGGCGGTGATGCCGGACATGCTTTCAAAAAACGAGTCGGTGTAGCTGATGTTCTGCGTCAGGAAAAACGGCAGCGCGGCGAAGATGCACACCACCACCCAACTGCTCACCGTCAGCAGGTACATGTCCCGGGGACGCAGGTGGATATGTTCCGGGCGACCGGGAATCACCAGGGCCAGGCCGGCGATAAAGGTAATCAGGCTGGCCCACAGGAACGACGGCAGGTCGCTGGTGCGTTCGAAGATCACCAGGATGACCATCGGAACGACCATGGCGATCGCGAGGGTGATCAGGAAGATGCCGATGATGAAGCCAATGATGCGAAGGGTCGGCAACGCCATGAAGTCTGCTCGGGTGACAGGGGAAGGGCGCCATTCTACCTGGGGTGCAGGGCATGTAAACCTTGGCCGCCGATCGGCGGCGCGTAGCTATGTAGCGCATGGTTCAGGGGGGGCTTAGGCACGATGGGTCGGTATGTTTCCTATTCGAGAGGCCACCATGCCGTCTGATTTATTGTTATCTGCACCGCCAACTGTCAAGGATGCCCCGCAACAGGTCGCGTTGCGCGAACAGTTAATGGCGCTCGACCGCCAGATCGCCGAGCAGTTTCAGTCGCCACCGACGTTCCATTCATTTGTGCAGCATGCGTTCGAGCAAGCATTCCCGACCTTGACGCCCAGCCTCGATGTGCGCCACGCCTTTATCCGACTGCCGGAGACGCCCATCCCGCCAGCGACGTCAGAGGCGCAACCGCCCACCGAGGCCGAGTTGCTGCCCACGCTGTTCGATGCGGTGGTGCAACGTATCACCGCTGACCAGCCAGCGAGTTATGCGGGGCGCATGGCGACCCTGCATCGGCTGCCGGCGACGGGCGAAGCGCTGCTGCCCTTGAGCGGTATCACCCCGGCCGGGCTGGATAAATTCCTTGACCGCCTGGCCACCGGGCTGAGCGCTTCTTACAGCGCTTTCGTGCAAGCCTTCTGGACGCGCGCGCGCAGCCTGACCGATGCGCGCACGCAGAAACAATGGTTGGTGCAAACCCGTATCGAACTGCTGAAAACCGAAGTGGCGCTACTGGCTGCCGACCGCTTGCTCAGCCCCGCTGACCAGGACCTGTTCGCCCTGGTGCTGCGTCACCCGCACGCCCAGGCACGACAGACGCTGCGCGCTGACCGGCCGTGTGTCTACGCGGTTGCCCTCAAGGGAGCTCCCGGCGCTGCGGACCTGACCTTGCGCGGCGCCTTTGTGCTGACCTCCAGAGACCCGGAACAAGCCGTGGTGAGGGCGCAGGAGGCGGTCGAGCCGGCTCGGGTGCGCCCCGTGGATCCAAGCATGAACGTCGGCACGCTGCTGCTGTTTCTGCCGGACTCCGGGCTTGAAGCGTTTGACTCCCTGGCCAGCCTGGATCGGGAGCTGCATCGGCGTTTGAACCACCCTGTCGAATTCGCCGCTGTGCTCGCTGGCCTGGCGGTGGCGGATCAGGCGCAAGGCTTGGCCCTGCATCGTCAGCTCAAGACCACGGGGCAGGTGGTCTACCACGAACAGCTTGAGTCGCCGTTCGTTGAGAGTGTCGAGGCGCAATGCCGGTTGATGCTCGACAACTTCACCTCAACCCTTTTGCGCTACCCATCACCGGTCGACCCCATTGAAGTGGCCGAGCTGCCGCAGGTGCTGGACCGGGTCACGGACCCCGCTCGCCTTTTCAGTGCTGGCGGGGTGTTGTGGGGCCGCGAAATCAAGCGCGGACAGGCGCAGCTCCGGACCTTTCTGCACGACGCATCCCCCGCCGATAAACAGGCGTGGCGCGCCGCGATGGCCGATTATTACGAGCTGCTGTCGCGTCTGCCGGACGCCGAGGGCTTGCCGTCGCTGGCGCAGTTCAGTGATAAACCGACGCTGCTGGCATACGCCAACCAACAGCTGCGCATTCGCCTCAAGGCTGACTATGCACTGGACATCGACCCCGACACTGTCCGCGTACACACCAAAGAACCGTTCGTGCCGGCGACTGTCGTGGTTCCGGGCGCGCCTGCTCCGGCGCCGCGCGAGCCCGGTACAGCGTTGTTCCGGCAGCGAAGCCGCACGCTGACCGAACTGGCCCTGGAGAATCTCGGCGGGCTGGATTTCAACTTCACGCACTTTTCCAGGCTCAGTGAAAACACGCGCAAAAAGCCTGATGAAGCACTGCTCCCCGAAGATCTGGAAGCGGCCCCGGCCTATGACGGGCTGACCCTGCAACAGGTCAAGGATCTGGTACGCGCGGTCAATGTCGGACAAGGCTACGACGCCTTTCTGAAGGACCGCCTTATCACCTCGCCGGCTGCGCTCGCGCAAAAACACACCTATGGCCAAGTCATGCGGCGGCAACTGCGTCTCGACGCCATCGAGGCCAAGATCCACGGCGACTTCCTCCCGGACCGCCTGGCCCGTGGCTTCAATTGGGTGCGGGCGGTGCTCGATGCCCCCGTCGACAGTGATCGGCGCGAGCGCGTCGACGGGCATCGGATTCTCGTGCAGCACTTGAAACTGCGCGGTCAGCGCGTGCGCGGGGTACTGCTGTTCGGCACGGCCGCCGCCGGGGTCGGCTCGATCGTTGTGTACACCCCGCAGGCGCCCGACGGTCGCGTGTTCCACGAGTACGCCAAAGACCGCCTGATGAGCGACTTCATCATCAACAGCAGCTGGCGCGCCTACCTGCTAGGGCGCGTGGAACGGGCCTTCGAGCCTCACGTCCGCGCCGTGCTCAGGGGCCGCGGCGACGTGTCGATGGTGAGCCTGAGCCGGATTGCCGACGACTTCTTCGAGGAGGCTTATGAGGCTGAAGCGAACTGCGTGATCAACGACGCCGCCGCGCAAGCGAAGAGCACCCGGCAAGTCGACATCGAAACCGGCCTGAACGTCGCCACCGTGGCCTTCGACGTGCTGTCCATGGTGCTGCCGGTCAGGATCATGTTGCCGATCGGTTTGGCGCGCAGCCTGTTTTCGGTGTTCAACGCCGTCGAGGCGCTGGACCTGGGCGACCGCGCCGGTGCCGCACAGTCGTTCGTGCGCTCGCTGGGCGAGCTGGTCGGTGCGCTGGTGGACGGCGCGGTCGGCGCCCGCGCACCGGTGGCGGGCTCCCGGCCAAGGGCGTTGCCGGCGGAGATGGCGCTGGGGAAAAAGCCCGAGGGTGTGGCGCCGTTGGCCGGATGGGAAGGCCAGGGCGTGTATCACGCGCCCTCGAACGCCGCGGGTGCCCAGCACTACTTCCTCAATGACGGTGGGCGTTGGTACTCGATCCTCGATGACGGCGACAAAGCCGCCTGGCGGCTCAGGGACGCACGCAAGCTGACGCAATATCACTACGCGCCGATTCGGCGGAATGCGTCGGGGCAGTGGGAAATAGGTTCCCATCCGCTAGCCGGACTCAAGGGCGGCAACGCGCCGGAGCGTGCCCTCAGGAACCTTTACCCTCGGCTGGATGAGGTGCAGGCCAGACGCGTGTTTGAGTCGTTCAACTTCCCGGCGGGGCGCGAAATCGAATATCGGCTGGCCCTGGTCGAAAACCTGCGGCTGAGGCTCTCCACGGCGGCCTTCGAGACCTATCTGAACGTACCGCTTCTGCGGTTTCAGTGGCGTCTGGACGGGATTGATCTGCCAGACCTGCCGGTGGTGGCGACCCGCCATCCGCCGCCCGCCGAGCTGCCACCGAGCCTACCGACGCCACCACGCGCCAGTACCCGTGTCGCGGCGCCCGAGGCCACGGTGGTGCGTCCTGCAAACGAACAATTCATCGAGTGGGGCAGAACCCTCGACGTGGCCGAACTCGAGGTGGTGGATGCGACGCGGGGCATCTATCGGCGGGTTGCCGGTGATCCGCAGTGGCTGGGGCAGGAATACATCAAGATGGACCAGCGCTATTTCGCGATTTTGCCCCGCGACCCCAGCGCGCCCAACGACGTATTGATTCGTGACCCGAGGCGGCCGGCCATGCATTTCCTGGATCTGGAAAACCTGCTGCGCTCCGGCATTTACAATCAGCCCCGACAGGTGAAGTTTGCCACCGGTGACGGGCTGTGGGTCGTCGCCAGTGGCGTGGCCTTGAAAAAACTGGTCACCGCCTATGTGCGCGAGGCGTTTGCGCTGTTGGCCACCCGCAGCCAAGTCGAACTCGCCCAGATCCTGTTCAATCGGGCCAACCCGGGGGGCTTGACCCAACTGGGCCTGCGCTCGCTGATACGCACCCTGCGGGACTGGCAGTTCTGGCTGCCCACGGCGCAGGGGCGGTTGGCCGATCCGTTTTCGTTGCTGCCGCCCACCCACACGCTCAGCGACGGCAGTTGGCTGTTGCCGACCGCGCCCGGGCATTACCGCCGCCTGGACTTTCGTCCGGAGCCCGTCGCGGTGCCGCTGTTCAACGCGCTCCCGCCCGGCTCGGCCGGCTGGTTGCGGAGCTTGATGAGCGAGGTGGTGAGCCGCTGTCGCTACGGCGTGCTTGGCGGCTATGACGTTGCCGGCGAGTTGCTGTTCCGGCGTGCGGGGGATGTCAGGCTGTATTGGTTGAGAACGCGGCGTGTGGTCGGTGAGCGGATTGCCGCCGACGCGCAGGTTGCGCCCTACCGCAGCTTGATGGATGAGCCGACGCGAACCCTGGTCGCCCAGGCTGAGGCCAGTCATAACCTGGTACCGCTGATCGGCGGCATCCAACTGACGACGCCCATCGCGTCGCCGCAGATTTTTATCATTCGGGTGTAATGCCTTCGACTGCGGGCGTAAAAAAAATGCCCCGAGCGAGTCGGGGCATTCTTTATGGCACTTAGGCGTCGGCAGTGATCAGAACTCGTGATCAGCGCTATCCGGGTTCAAATCGCTGATCCCCAGCTTGCCGGCAGCCGCTTCGATCGAACCGGTCTGCTTGACCAGTGCGGCGATGGCGTCCCGCACGATCTGGTTGCCCGCGTCGTTACCCGCAGCGATCAACTGGTCGTAGTGCTCACCCTTGTTGGCGTGGTCAACCATGACCTGGATCTTCGCTTCGGTCGCCGCCAGGTCCGCTTTCAACGCGGCGTCGGCGGCCGGGTCGGCCTTGGCCACCAGGGATGACAGGCTGGCGCCGGTCATTTTGCTGCCGTCAGTGCGGGTGTACTCGCCCAGGTAGACGTTGCGGATGCCCTTGGCGTCGTAGAAGTGCGAGTTGTGGGTGTTGTCGCTGAAACAGTCCTGCTCGTCTTCCGGCGAGTTGGCTTCCAGGGACACCTTCATGCGCTCACCGGCCAGTTCGCCGAGCGACAGGCTGCCCATGCCGAACAGCATTTTGCGCAGGCCGTCGGTGGCCGGTTCGGCCTCCAGCGTGGCGCGGTAGTTGTCTTCGACGTTGGGTTTCCAGTTGCCGACCATTTCTTCCAGGTCGCTGACCAGCAACTGCGTCACGGCGCGCAGGTACGTGCGGCGGCGCTCGTTGTGGCCACCGGTTGCACCGTCGCCGGTCATATAGTCCGACGCAGGCCGGTTGCCGGCGCCCGGGCCGGTGCCGTTCAGGTCCTGGCCCCACAGCAGGAATTCGATGGCGTGGTAGCCGGTGGCGACGTTGGCTTCGGAACCGCCCAGCTCATTGAGGCTGGCGAGTTTTTCCGGGGTGATGTCCTTGACGTCGACCTTGTCTTCGCCGACCTGGATCTCGGTGTTGGCGATGATGTTGGCCGTGGCGCCTGGGTTGCCCAGCGCGTGCTCGTAGGATTTGTCGGTGTAGTCGATCAGGCCTTCGTCCAGGGGCCAGGCGTTCACTTGGCCTTCCCAGTCGTCGATGATGGTGTTGCCGAAGCGGAACACTTCGCTCTGCAGGTACGGCACGCGCGCGGCGACCCAGGCGGTACGGGCGGCTTTGAGGGTCTCGTCGTTCGGGTTGGCGAGGAAGGTGTCGATCGCGGTTTGCAGGGTTTTCGCGGTGGACTCGGCATCGCTGTACACCGCGAACACCATGTCAGCGTAATGCGCGACCACGGCCTTGGCGGCGGTTTCGTCGACCTGGCCGGCAGGGGTGGCAGCCGCCGGAGCGGCAGTGCTGGCGGCCGGGGTCGGCGCCTGGGGCGCGGCGGCCTTGTCTTTACCTTCGCCGCAACCGGCGAGCGAAATGGCAATGGCCAACAGACTGGCGGTGGCCAGGGGCATACGAATCATGGCGAACATCCTGCATCGGTCGTTGATAGGGCGCGCGGGGGCCGCGCAAAACTGCAACATAATGCGAAAGATTTGCATTTTCTGTAAAGGGTTATACGAGGGAAATCTCAACTATCGTTTGGTCGTGTCAGAGAATGGCCGCGTTATTGCGTTCGGCCTGCTTCAAATACGCCGCCAATTCCCGTGCCGGCAACGGTTTGCTGTAGTGGTAGCCCTGACCTTCATGGCAGCCCTCGGAGATGATGTAAGCCTCCTGTTCCGCGGTTTCCACGCCTTCGGCGATCACCTGCATGCCCAGGCTTTTACCCAATTGGATAATCGCGCGCACGATGGTGGCGTCGTCGTCATCGTCGAGCAGGTCCTGCACGAAGCTCTTGTCGATCTTGATCTTGTCCAGCGGCAGGCTTTTCAGATAGCTCAAGGATGAATAGCCGGTGCCGAAGTCATCGATGGCGATCAGCGCACCGGAGCGGCGCAGGCTCAGCAGGTGCTGGGCGGCGGTGCTGATGTCTTCCATCAGGCCGGTCTCGGTCACTTCCAGTTCCAGGCTGCGCGGTGGCAAGCGATAGATCTGCATCAGGTTATTCACCACCCGTGGCAATTCGGTGTGGTGCAGTTGCACGGTGGACAGGTTGACCGCCATGCGCAGCTCGGTGAAGCCTTGGTCGTGCCATTCGCGCAATTGTCGACAGGCCTGGTCGAGCACCCATTCACCGATCGCGATAATCGTGCCGTTCTGTTCCGCCAGGGGGATGAACAAGTCCGGCGGCACCAGGCCGTGTTCCGGGTGCTGCCAACGGATCAACGCTTCGACGCCGACCACACGGTGGTCGCGGTAGCTGATCTGCGGTTGGTACACCAGGTAAAACTGGTTGCGGCTCAAGGCGTCGCGCAGGTCTTTCTCCAGTTCGCGGCGTCGGCGCATTTCACTGTCGACACTGGCGATATAGAACTGATAGCGGTTGCGCGAACGGCTCTTGGCCAGGGTCATGGTCTGTTCGGCTTTTTGCAGCAGTTTCTCGGTGCTGTCGCCGTCTTCCGGGAACAAGGTGATGCCGATGGTGGCGCGTAGGCGAATCTGCTCGCTGTCGAGGGCAAACTCCGCTTCCAGGTCATCGAGGATGCTTTGCGCCAGTTCGGCGGCTTCGTAGGGCTGATCGATATCGGCCTGCACCAGGGCGAACTGGTCGCCGCCGAGGCGGGCGAGGGCGCCGAGGCGGCCGCTGTGGGCGCGCAGGCGATCGGCCAGGGCCAGCAGCAGTTTGTCGCCGGCCTGGTAGGTGAACTGCTCGTTGACGCTTTTGAAGTCATCCAGGCCCACGCACAACACGGCGACGCGGCGCTGCCGACGGCCGGCGTCGATCAGGATCTTGTCCAGTTGCTCCTGCAGTTTCTGGCGGTTCGGCAGGCCGGTGAGAAAGTCGTACTGGGCCATGCGCAGCAGGCTGGATTCCGCTTCATGGCGCAGGTGGGTGTTGCGTTCGATGGATTCGAGCAACTGGTTGGCCGTATTGATCCACAGCCCCAGTTCATTGCGTTCGTGGCCCTTGAGCTGGGGGATCTTGTGTTCGCTGGGGCGGTCGGGGTTGATCGAGGTCAGGTGCTCGATAATCCGCGACAGCGGCTTGGTCAGCAGCCAGTGATACACCAGGTACAGCACCAGGCCCATGGCCAGTGCGCGCAGCACCCCGGAAATAAAAATGATCACCGAGCTGACAATGAAACCCTTGCCGTAGGTGGCCGTGTCGAGCGTGATGCTCAGGTCGCCGTAATACTCGCTATAGGGGCCTTTGCCGACCAGGGCGGTGGTGAACGTGCGCTCCTGGCCGAGAATCAGGTCGGTCAACCAGCGGCTGGAGGATTGCTGCAAGGCGCGGTTTTTTTCCGCGAGCATGGTTTCGTTGGGATGGCCGATGGAGGCCATGCGGACCGCGTCGTCCTGAAACAGACCTTCGATCACCTGCATGCCCATCTCGCGGTCCAGGCTGTAGACGGCCTGGGTCGAGGGGTCGCGAAACATGTCGAGGATGCGCTGGGCATCATCGGCCACGGCCTGGCGCGTCTTGTAGGCATCGAAAACGATCTGCGCCACGCTCAGCGCCACGCCCACGATCAATGCCGACAGCAGCACAACCCGTAGCAACTTCACCGACAAGCTGTTTTTGAGTTCCAGCTTCAAAGGGGCATTCCTTGTCTCATGCGGGTGGCCTTCAATATGCCATGAGTATTGGCAATCTGGTGATGGCAGTCAAAGGAACATTGCGGCGCGATGCTCCATGACGCCATGGTGGGCCGGTCTGTTGCGGGCGGGGTCGTCAGGCGAGGGGGGAATTCAAGTGATGGCGGACTGATTTTGCTCCGCCACCGTTCACGCTTTCCCAATCAGAATTTGATTTGCTGCTGTTGATTCGTTGCGCTGCCGGCAGCACTCGTTGCGTTTTTCAGAAGGTCTTTTGCGACATTCATGGCCATACCGGCGGCCTGTTCAGACAACGGCATTAGCACGGGGGCGAGTGCTGCGGCTGCGGAGGCTGCTGCTCCTAATCCTGCTGCGCCTGCGATCATAAGTTAATTCTCCGACATTGAATGAAAGGGACATTCCTCTCACTGCCTGGGTGGCAATTTCCGCGCAGTTGGTTCCGTCATGCCCGGCTGGCGCCGCCGTCGAACGCACAAAAAAAAAGCCCGGCAATCGCCGGGCTCTTTTTACTGCAAGGGGTGCTTAGGCAGTGAAGGCCTTGCCTTCGAACTGCTCAGCCACGAACTTCCAGTTGACCAGGTTCCAGAACGCTTCCACATATTTTGGACGGGCGTTGCGGTAGTCGATGTAGTAAGCGTGTTCCCAGACGTCGCAGGTCAGCAGCGGGGTGTCGCCGCTGGTCAGCGGGTTGCCGGCGCCGATGGTGCTGGCCAGGGCCAGGGAACCGTCAGCCTTTTTCACCAGCCAGCCCCAACCGGAACCGAAGGTGCCGACGGACGTCTTGGTGAATTCTTCTTTGAACTTGTCGAACGAACCGAACGCAGCGTTGATGGCCTCAGCCAGTGCGCCGGTCGGTTGACCGCCGGCGTTTGGCGCCAGGCAGTTCCAGTAGAAGGTGTGGTTCCAGACCTGAGCGGCGTTGTTGAAGATGCCGCCCGAAGAAGACTTGACGATTTCTTCCAGGGTCTTGCCTTCGAACTCGGTGCCAGGCACCAGGTTGTTCAGGTTCACGACATAGGTGTTGTGGTGCTTGTCGTGGTGGTATTCCAAGGTTTCCTTGGAAATGTGCGGCTGCAGGGCATCGTGTGCGTAGGGCAGCGGCGGCAATTCGAAAGCCATGATGATTCTCCTAATCAGGTCAGTTGCGGTGAGCGCAAGGCCGATCACGGGCGGCCAAACAAGCGCCGGGGAGTTTGTACTCTTTGCGGCGCCGGGTCCGGATCATAGCACTCGGGGTGTGGCAAAACCACGCAACAACTGTGTGGGATAGAGGTTCCAGAGCGTTTTGGAATATTCATCATGCACTGATCAATTGATAGGCCACGCTGAACATCATCCCCGCCACCAGAAGGTCGAGCAGACGCCACGTCGCCGGACGTGCTAGCCACGGGGCCAACCAGGCGGCGCCGAGCGCCAGCGTGGCGAACCACAGGAACGAAGCGCTGGCCGCGCCGGCCACATAGGCGCCGGGTTCGGTCTGCTGGGCGCCCAGCGAGCCAATCAGCAGCACGGTGTCCAAGTAAACGTGGGGGTTGAGCAACGTCACCGCCAACGCGCTGAGCAACACGGCGCGCAATGAGCGCACCTTGAGGGCGTCGCCTTGGTCGAGGCTCTGTTTCGAACAGGCCCGCCGCAGCGCGCAGGCGCCGTACCACAGCAGGAACGCGGCACCGCCCCAGCGGGCAATCCCCAGCAGGATCGGGCTTTGCGCCAGTATCGTCGCCAGGCCGAATACCCCGGCGGCCACCAGCAGCGCATCGCAGACCACGCACAGGGCCGCCACCGGCAGGTGGTGTTCACGACGCAGGCTTTGCGCGAGCACAAAGGCGTTCTGGCTGCCGATGGCCATGATCAGCCCCAACGCGACCAGCAGGCCGTTCATATAGCTTTGCCACATAGTTGAAGATCCTTGCTCAAGCCGAAACGATGCTGGCTATCTTCCCTGGCATAGCTGTATAAGAAAAACCAATATTGCTGATCGCTCATTAGAGAAACTGATGTTTGACTATAAATTGCTCTCCGCCCTGGCGGCGGTGGTGGAACAAGCCGGCTTCGAGCGCGGTGCCCAGGTGCTGGGGTTGTCGCAATCGGCGATCTCCCAGCGTATCAAGCTGCTGGAGGCACGGATCGGCCAGCCGGTGCTGGTGCGGGCCACACCGCCGACGCCGACCGATATCGGCCGGCGCCTGCTCAACCATGTGCAACAGGTACGGCTGCTGGAGCGCGACTTGCAAAGCCAGGTGCCGGCGCTGGATGAAGAAGGCATGCCCGAACGCCTGCGCATCGCGTTGAATGCCGACAGCCTTGCCACCTGGTGGGCCGAGGCCGTCAGCGACTTTTGCGCCGAGCAGCATTTGCTGCTGGACCTGGTGGTGGAAGACCAGACCGTCGGCCTCAAGCGCATGCGCGCCGGTGAAGTGGCGGCCTGTATCTGCGCCAGTGAACGCCCGGTGGCCGGGGCGCGCAGCCTGTTGCTGGGCGCCATGCGCTATCGGGCGCTGGCGAGTCCGGCGTTTATCGCACGGCACTTCCCCAACGGTGTGCGCGCCGATCAACTGGCGCGCACGCCGGCCTTGGTATTCGGCCCGGACGATTTCCTGCAACACCGCTACCTGGCCGCGCTCGGGGTGGACGGCGGTTTCGAGCACCATTTGTGCCCGTCGTCCGAAGGGTTTATCCGCTTGGCGGAAGCCGGGCTCGGTTGGGGCCTGGTGCCCGAACTGCAGGTCGGCGACCAGCTGCAAAGAGGCGTATTGGTCGAGTTATTGCCAGATAAGCCCATCGATGTGCCGCTGTACTGGCATCATTGGCGCAGTGGCGGGCAACTGTTGGGTTTGTTGACCGACCATCTGGCCCAGGCCTGTGGTCAATGGTTGGTGCCGTTGGACTGATGGCGGGCGTCAAGGCAACAGCGATGAAAAACGAAAGAACACGGAGTAATACATGAAGATTCTGGTCACCGGCGCAAGCGGCTTCATCGGCGGGCGCTTTGCGCGTTTCGCCCTGGAGCAGGGCCTGGACGTGCGGGTCAACGGGCGGCGCGCCGAAGGTGTGGAACACCTGGTACGGCGCGGTGCCGAGTTTATCCAGGGTGATTTGAATGATGCCGACCTGGTGCGCGAACTGTGCCGCGATGTCGAAGCCGTGGTGCATTGCGCCGGCGCTGTCGGGCTGTGGGCGCGCGCTCAGGATTTCCATCGAGGCAATGTGCTGGTGACCGAGAACGTTGTCGAAGCCTGCCTCAAGCAACGGGTCGGGCGCCTGGTTCACTTGTCGTCGCCGTCGATCTATTTCGACGGCCGCGACCACCTGGGGCTGACCGAAGACCAAGTGCCCAAGCGCTTCAAGCATCCTTATGCCGCCACCAAGTACCTGGCCGAGCAAAAGGTGTTCGGTGCCCAGGAATTCGGCCTCGAAGTCCTGGCCCTGCGCCCGCGTTTTGTCACCGGCGCCGGCGACATGAGCATCTTCCCGCGTCTGCTGAAAATGCAGCGCAAGAACCGCCTGGCCATCGTCGGCGACGGCCTGAACAAGGTCGACTTCACCAGCGTCCACAACCTCAACGAAGCGCTGCTCAGCAGTCTGCTCGCCACCGGCTCGGCGCTGGGCAAAGCTTACAACATCAGCAACGGCACCCCGGTGCCGGTGTGGGATGTGGTGAACTACGTGATGCGCCAGATGGACTTGCCCCAGGTGACGCGGTATCGGTCCTACGGTTTGTCCTACAGTATCGCCGCGTTGAACGAGGCATTCTGCGCGCTGTGGCCCGGGCGCCCGGAGCCGGCGTTGTCGCGCCTGGGCATGCAGGTGATGAACAAAGATTTCACCCTCGACATCAGCCGCGCAAGGCATTATCTCGACTATGACCCCAAGGTCAGCCTGTGGACCGCGCTCGACGAGTTCTGCAGCTGGTGGAAGGCCCAGGAACCGGGGCTGAAGTAAGCTCACAAGCAGCAACACATCGGGAACCGAATTCAGGGTTCCAGGTCGATCAGTGCGGTAGGACAGCGGTTTATACTGCCGCCGCTCGGCTTTTCAGATAGCTATCTCACCGATTCAGGGTTGATTCATGCGTAACGATGCCAACGACGATTTCGACAATGTTCCCAGCCTGCGGGCCGACTCCTTGGACGATGATGATTTCGTGCCGACCGCCGCCACCTCCGTGCGTTCGCGCAATACCCCTGTGGTCAAGGTCAAGAGCGCCAGTACCGGGCCGCTGTGGGCCTTGGTCGGCGCGCTGCTGATCGCCTTTGCCGGCCTGGCCTGGTGGAGCTTCCAGCAGATCTCCCTGATGGGTCAGCAACTGGTTGCCACCCAGGAAAGTTTTGCACGCATCAGCGAAGAAGCGGCGGGGCGCCTGCAGGATATTTCCGGCAAGTTCGTGGCCAGTGAGGCCAGCGTGAACAACGGCAGCGAAGCGCTGAAACTGCAGATCAAGCAGCTGGAAACCCAGTTGCTGGAGCAGGGCAAGCAGCAAGTCGGCGTGGCCGGCCAGGCCACCGAACTGGATAAGCGCCTGGCCCAGATGACCGCCAGCACCACCGACCTGTCCAACGCCAACGCCAAGCTGCAAGGCCAGGTGCAGGCGTTGACCGACGCCGTGGCCAGCCTCAAGGCCGCACAAGGTGAGGCCGCCAAGCACGATGCCGAGATCCGGGAACTGGTCGCCGATGTGGCGGCCCTGAAGAAACAGGGCAACCCGAGTGCAGCCATCGCCCGTCTTGAACAAGACCTAGTGGTGCTAAAGAGCGCGCAGGACAACCAGCCGGGCAATAGCGACGCGCCGACCAATAAAGAGTTCGATGTGTTCCGCATCCAGACCACCCGCAATATCACCACCTTGCAGAGCCAGATGCAGAACCTGAACCAGCGCCTCAATGCGCCGGCCGCGGTCACGCCGATCGGTCAGTAAAGGGTTTGGGCAAATGTCACCATCTGGTGACATTTGCCTTGTCCTTCGTTACATGTGCTCACCTCGCCCTTGTTTAGACTCCGGTCATCCCACAAACAATAATAAGGGCTCCCCATGACCACCCAACCACTGCCTGCCAGCAGTTGGCTGAACGCGCCTGCCCACCACGCCTGGCTCGCCAGCGAAGGCCAGCGCCTGCTGTCATTCGCCAAGGCTTCGCGCCTGCCCGACGGGTTCGGCAACCTGGACGATAAAGGCCAGTTGCCGGCCGATGCCGTTGCCGAGACCATGAACACCGCGCGCATGACCCATAGCTTCGCCATGGCTCACGCGATGGGGTTGCCCGGTTATGCCGGGCTGGTCGAGCATGGGGTGGCCGCCCTCAGCGGCGCGCTGCGCGATAACGCGCACGGTGGCTGGTTCGCCGCGCCCCACGCTGTGGATGGCAATACGGGCAAGGCTGCCTACCTGCACGCTTTTGTCGCCCTGGCCGCCAGTTCTGCGGTGGTCGCGGGCGCACCCGGCGCACAAGCCCTGTTGAACGACGCGATCCAGATCATCGAGCAGTTTTTCTGGAGCGAGGAGGAGGGCGTCATGCTCGAATCCTTTGCCCAGGACTGGAGCGGCGTCGAAGCCTATCGCGGCGCCAACAGCAACATGCACGCGACGGAAGCGTTCCTCGCCCTGGCCGACGTCACCGCCGACACACGCTGGCTGGACCGCGCGCTGCGCATCGTCGAGCGCGTGATCCACACCCACGCCGCCGGCAACCGGTTCATGGTGATCGAGCATTTCGACGCCCAGTGGACACCCTTGCGCGGTTACAACGAAGACAACCCCGCCGACGGCTTCCGCCCCTATGGCGTGACCCCCGGCCACGGCTTCGAGTGGGCGCGGCTGCTATTGCACCTGGAGGCTGCGCGCCTGCGGGCCGGGCTGGCCACACCGGACTGGCTGGTGACCGACGCCAAAGGCCTGTTCGCCAGCGCCTGCGACAGCGCCTGGGCCGTGGATGGCGCCCCCGGCATCGTCTACACCCTGGACTGGAACCAGCGCCCGGTAGTGCGCGAACGCCTGCACTGGACCCACGCCGAAGCCAGCGCCGCCGCGCAGGCCTTGCTCAAACGCACCTTCGAGCCGCATTACGAAACCTGGTACCGGCGCTTCTGGGAGTTTTGCGACAGCCATTTCATCGACCGTACCCACGGCAGCTGGCACCACGAACTCAGCCCGCACAACCAGCCCAGCAGCAAGATCTGGGGCGGCAAACCGGACCTGTACCATGCCTGGCAAGCGGTCCTGCTGCCGGCGCTGCCGTTGGCGCCGAGCATGGCCAGTGCGTTGGGCTCCGGGTGCTATGTCACCAAGTGGTGACATTTGTGCATCCCTTTGTTACCTGCGCTTAAAAATTCCCTGTTTAAACTCCGTGCAGCGCAAGCTCCAGACTTGCATGCATAACAACAAGAAAAGGTACTCAGATGAACGCGATTAATCGCCTCGCCGTCGCTATTTCCATTGCCTCGTTGTTTCCCCTCAGTGCATTTGCCGCCGACTCGAAAGGGACGGTTGAAGTTGTGCATTGGTGGACCTCGGGCGGTGAAAAAGCGGCTGTAGATGTCCTGAAGGCCCAAGTTGAAAAAGACGGCTTCACCTGGAAAGACGGTGCTGTCGCAGGTGGCGGTGGCGCCACGGCCATGACCGTGCTGAAAAGCCGCGCGGTCGCCGGCAACCCACCCGGCGTAGCCCAGATCAAAGGCCCGGACATCCAGGAATGGGCATCCACCGGCTTGCTCGACACCGACGTCCTCAAAGACGTGGCCAAAGAAGAAAAATGGGACTCCCTGCTCGACAAGAAAGTCTCCGATACCGTGAAGTACGACGGTGACTACGTTGCCGTTCCGGTGAATATCCACCGCGTGAACTGGCTGTGGATCAACCCGGAAGTCTTCAAGAAAGCCGGTATCACCAAGAACCCGACCACCCTCGAAGAATTCTACGCCGCCGGCGACAAGCTCAAGGCCGCTGGCTTCATCGCGCTCGCCCATGGTGGCCAGCCTTGGCAGGACAGCACCGTGTTCGAAGCGGTCGTTCTGTCGGTGATGGGCGCCGATGGCTACAAGAAAGCCCTGGTTGACCTGGACAACGGCGCGCTGACTGGCCCGCAAATGGTCAAGGCGCTGACCGAGCTGAAGAAAGTCGCGACCTACATGGACGTCGACGGCAAAGGCCAGGACTGGAACCTCGAAGCCGGCAAAGTCATCAACGGCAAGGCCGGTATGCAGATCATGGGTGACTGGGCCAAGTCCGAGTGGACCGCCGCGAAGAAAGTCGCCGGCAAAGACTACGAGTGCGTAGCCTTCCCGGGCACCGACAAAGCCTTTACCTACAACATCGACTCCCTGGCGGTGTTCAAGCAGAAAGACAAAGGCACTGCAGCCGGTCAGCAGGACATCGCCAGAGTCGTGCTGGGTGAAAACTTCCAGAAAGTGTTCAGCATCAACAAGGGTTCGATCCCTGTGCGCAACGACATGCTGAACAAAATGGAATCCTACGGTTTCGACTCCTGCGCCCAGACCGCAGCCAAAGACTTCCTGGCTGACGCCAAGAACGGCGGCCTGCAGCCAAGCATGGCGCACAACATGGCCACCACGCTGGCCGTGCAAGGTGCGTTCTTTGACGTCGTGACCAACTACATCAACGACCCGAAAGCCGATCCGGCCGACACCGCCAAGAAACTCGGCGCTGCGATCAAGTCGGCCAAGTAACGGTTGACCGGATGGGGGAGCCCTGGCCCCCATCCGGCACGTTCCTGTAGTCCTTTTCCTCTGTATTGGATTTTCCCATGAGCTCTGTTGCTGTGTTCAGCAAAGCCTCGCCGTTCGATGCCCTGCAGCGCTGGCTACCCAAACTGGTGCTGGCGCCAAGCATGTTCATCGTGTTGGTGGGCTTCTACGGTTACATCCTGTGGACGTTTGTGCTGTCGTTCACCACGTCGACGTTCCTGCCGAGCTACAAATGGGCGGGCCTTGCGCAGTACGAGCGGTTGTTCGACAACGATCGCTGGTGGGTCGCGAGCAAGAACCTGGCGCTGTTCGGCGGAATGTTCATCGGTATCACCCTGGTGATCGGTGTGACGCTGGCGATTTTCCTCGACCAGAAAATCCGTCGTGAAGGCTTTATCCGCACCATTTACCTGTACCCGATGGCGCTCTCGATGATCGTCACCGGTACGGCCTGGAAATGGCTGCTCAACCCGGGCATGGGCCTGGACAAACTTCTGCGGGACTGGGGCTGGCAAGGCTTCCGTCTCGACTGGCTGATCGACCCGGACCGCGTGGTCTATTGCCTGGTGATCGCTGCCGTGTGGCAAGCCTCCGGTTTCATCATGGCGATGTTCCTGGCCGGCCTGCGTGGCGTCGATCAATCGATCATCCGTGCCGCGCAGATCGACGGTGCAAGCCTGCCGCGCATCTACTGGAGCGTGGTGCTGCCGAGCCTGCGTCCGGTGTTCTTCAGTGCGGTGATGATCCTGGCGCACATCGCGATCAAGAGTTTCGACCTGGTGGCGGCGATGACCGCAGGCGGACCGGGCTACTCGTCCGACCTGCCGGCGATGTTCATGTACTCGTTCACCTTCAGTCGCGGCCAGATGGGCATGGGTTCGGCCAGTGCAATCCTGATGCTCGGTGCGATCCTCGCGATCATCGTGCCGTACCTGTACTCCGAGCTGAGGACCAAGCGTAATGACTAGTCTTGCCGCAAAACCTGCCATCAGCCTGAGCCGCATCGCGATCTACGCGGTGCTGATCTTCGCGGTGCTGCTGTACCTGGTGCCGCTGGTGGTGATGTTGCTCACCAGCTTCAAGACCCCGGAAGACATCAGCACCGGCAACCTGTTGAGCTGGCCGACCGTGGTCACCGGCATCGGCTGGGTCAAGGCCTGGGCCACGGTGGATGGCTACTTCTGGAACTCGATCAAGATCACCGTGCCGGCTGTGCTGATTTCCACCGCCATCGGTGCGTTGAACGGCTATGTGCTGTCGTTCTGGCGCTTCCGTGGTTCGCAGTTGTTCTTCGGCCTGTTGCTGTTCGGCTGCTTCCTGCCGTTCCAGACCGTGCTGCTGCCCGCGTCGTTCACCCTCGGCAAGATGGGCCTGGCCAGCACCACCACCGGCCTGGTGTTTATCCATGTGGTCTACGGCCTGGCGTTCACTACGCTGTTTTTCCGTAACTACTACGTGAGCATTCCGGATGCGTTGATCAAGGCGGCGCGCCTGGACGGTGCAGGTTTCTTCACCATCTTCCGTCTGATCATCCTGCCGATGTCGACCCCGATCATCATGGTCTGCCTGATCTGGCAGTTCACTCAGATCTGGAACGACTTCCTGTTCGGCGTGGTGTTCTCCAGCGGCGACTCGCAGCCCATCACGGTGGCGCTGAACAACCTGGTCAACACCAGCACCGGGGCCAAGGAATATAACGTGGATATGGCGGCGGCGATGATCGCCGGGCTGCCGACCCTGCTGGTCTATGTGATCGCAGGCAAGTATTTCGTGCGCGGCCTCACGGCCGGCGCGGTCAAGGGGTAATCATGGCTACGCTTGAACTTCGCAATGTAAACAAGACCTATGGCGCCGGCCTGCCCGACACCTTGAAGAACATCGAACTGTCGATCAAGGAAGGCGAGTTCCTGATCCTGGTCGGCCCGTCGGGGTGCGGCAAGTCCACGCTGATGAACTGCATCGCGGGCCTTGAGACCATCACCGGCGGCGCGATCATGATCGGCGACCAGGACGTCAGCGGCATGAGCCCCAAGGATCGCGACATCGCCATGGTGTTCCAGTCCTACGCGCTGTATCCGACCATGAGCGTGCGTGAAAACATCGAGTTCGGCCTGAAGATTCGCAAGATGCCCCAGGCCGATATCGACGCCGAAGTGGCGCGGGTGGCCAAGCTGCTGCAGATCGAACACCTGCTCAACCGCAAGCCGGGCCAACTCTCCGGCGGCCAGCAACAGCGCGTGGCCATGGGCCGGGCCCTGGCGCGTCGGCCGAAGATCTACCTGTTCGACGAACCGCTGTCCAACCTCGACGCCAAGCTGCGCGTCGAGATGCGTACCGAAATGAAGCTGATGCACCAGCGTCTGAAAACCACCACCGTCTACGTCACCCACGACCAGATCGAAGCGATGACCCTGGGCGACAAAGTGGCGGTGATGAAGGACGGCATCATCCAGCAGTTCGGCACGCCGAAAGAGATCTACAACGATCCGGCCAACCTGTTCGTGGCGAGCTTTATCGGTTCGCCGCCGATGAACTTCATTCCTCTGCGCCTGCAGCGCAAGGACGGCGGCCTGGTAGCGCTGCTCGACAGCGGCCAGGCGCGTTGCGAGCTGCCGCTGAGCATGAGCAACGCCGGCCTGGAAGACCGTGACGTGATCCTCGGCCTGCGCCCGGAGCAAATCGTGCTGGCGACGGGGAAGGGCAACGGTGCGTCGAGTATTCGTGCCGAAGTCCAGGTCACCGAGCCGACCGGCCCGGACACCCTGGTGTTCGTGCAGCTCAATGACACCAAGGTCTGCTGCCGCCTGGCGCCCGATGTGGCGCCGCAGGTGGGCGAGACCCTGACCCTGCAATTCGATCCGGCCAAAGTGTTGCTGTTCGATGCCAAGACCGGCGAGCGCCTGGGCACCGCTGCGTCGCTGCCGGCACAGGATCGTGCCGACAACGTGGCCCAGTTCAAGGGTCGCTGAATTAGGTAAGTTGTTGTTTTTATTAAAAAAAATGTAACCCGCGTTAGATAAAAACAGTTTAATAACAATAAAGACGAGGATGTAGGGATGAAAAAGCAACACAACAACACCCGGCTGATCTGCCAATTGTCAGCAGTGGCAGCCCTGGTCCTGTCCGCCAATGCGATGGCGGACGACGCGTTCAGCGCCGATTCCAAATGGATGACCGGCGATTGGGGCGGTGAGCGGACCAAGCTGATCGAGCAAGGTATCGATATCAAGGCTGACTACGTCGGCGAAGTCGGTGGCAACCTGAGCGGCGGCTACAACAACGACAAAACGGCGCGTTACGCTGACCAGTTCGGTCTGGGCGTGGCACTGGATCTGCAAAAGTTGTGGGGCTGGGATAACACCCAGGCCAAGATCCAGCTGACCAACCGTAACGGCCAGAACATCTCCAACGACCGTATCGGTGATCCGCGTGCTGGCACCTTGAGCTCGTCTCAAGAAGTGTACGGCCGTGGCCACATGGTGCGTCTGACCCAGTTCTGGATTCAGCACCAGATGTTCGACAACAAGCTGGACGTGAAGCTCGGTTACTTCGGTGAAGGCGAAGACTTCAACACCTTCCCGTGCGACTTCCAGAACTTGTCGTTCTGCGGCTCCCAGGTCGGTAACTACGTCAGCACCTGGTACAACTGGCCGGTCGCCCAGGCCGCGATCCGCGTGAAGTACCACATCACGCCTGAGCTGTATGCGCAGATCGGTGCGTACAACCAGAACCCGTCGCAGTTGGAGCACGGCAACGGCTTCAAACTCAGCGGCAGTGGCACCAAGGGCACCGTGATCCCGGTGGAATTGGTCTGGTCGCCGAAGGTCAATAACCTGCCGGGCGAATACCGTGTGGGTTACTACAAGAGCGCCGCCGATGCCAGCGACGTCCGTGAAGACGTCAACGGCAACGATGCTGCCACCACCGGCGCGGCCTACCGTACCCACAGCAGCAAAAAAGGCTATTGGTTCGTTGCGCAACAGCAACTCACTACCCATAACGGCGACGCGTCTCGTGGTCTGAACATCGCGGCCAACGCCACGTTCCACGACAAGGACACCAACACCGTCGATAACTACCAGTCGATCATGTTGGTGTACAAAGGGCCTTTCGACGCGCGTCCAAAAGACGACGTGGGGATTGGCGCTGCTCGTCTGCACGTTAACGATGACGTGAAGAAAAACGCCGAGCTGCTCAACGTTGCCAATGGCGTGAGCGACTACGACAACCCACTGTACGCGCCGCTGCGCAGCACCGAGTACAACTACGAAATCAACTACGGTTTCCACGTCACCAACTGGCTGACCGTGCGTCCCAACCTGCAATACGTCGTCCACCCGGGCGGCGTGGATAAAGTCGACAACGCGCTGGTGGCCGGTCTGAAAATTCAGTCGGTGTTCTAACGCTGTTGCGATAAGCTCCTTCTCTCTGTGCGCATTTGCGGGTAGCCATGGCTATCCGCTTTTTTTTGGATTGCACTGTGAAGATATTCAGGACCGTGGCACATGCATGAGCATCCGCTGCAACGCTTTTTCAAATCCCTGCGCGAGCGTCCGGTGTTCGCCTGGGAGCGCTTCCAGACGCGCGATGTGTTGGTGATCGACCATCCGTTGTGCCAGGCGGTATTCAGCCGCCAGGGCGCGCAATTGCTGCATTTTCAGCCCCGTGGGCAGAAACCCTGGTTGTGGTGCGCAGCCAAGTGGCCACAAGTCGGTGCCATTCGCGGCGGCGTGCCGGTGTGCTGGCCGTGGTATGGCCGGCATCCCAGCGAAAATGCGTGGCCGTCCCATGGTTGGGCGCGGCTGATCGATTGGAAACTGCTCGACAGCAACACCGACGACGACGGCGTGCGCCTGCACTGGCAGTTGCAGTTGTGCGACTGGCAGGTGGACTTGCACGCGCACCTGGGCGAAACCCTGGAGTTGCGCTTGTGTACCGAGCATCAGGATGAGCTGCCGTGCCAACTGAGCCATGCGTTGCACGCTTACTGGCGGATTGGCAATGTCGGTGAGATAGCGCTGTCTGGGCTCGACGGGGCGCAAGGTTATGACCAGCTCAATCGCCAGGCTTGCCAGCAGGAAGGCGAGTTGCGCGTGGAAGGCGGGTGTCAGCGCGTGTTCCAGCATGAGGGCGAGCTACACCTCAAGGACCACGCCTGGCAGCGCGAATTGTGCATCGACACCGGCGACAGCGCCGACACCGTGGTGTGGCACCCGGGCAGCCGGCCGCTGTTGGGCGTCAGTTTTAATGAGGCGTCGGGGTTTGTATGCGTGGAGTCGGCGATGGCCGGGGCCAGCCTGGCGCCGGGGGAGCGGGCGCATCTGAGTTTGCAGGCCAGGGCTGGGGTTTAGCGCTGTTGCTGATACCGTCTTCGCGAGCAAGCTCGCTCCCACATTTGAAGCGTATTCCAAGATCGGACTCGTCAAAATGTGGGAGCGGGCTGGCTCGCGAAGAGGCCGGGACTGCTGGAGGCATTGTCTGCCTCAGTTGAACTCGTCGCCAACCGGATACCGGCTGTCATTCAAGCTCTCTTTGATCTTGCGCAGGTGCGGCTGGAAGTCCACGCCACGGCGCAAGGTCATGCCGGTTGCCAGTACATCCAGCACCGTCAGTTGGATGATCCGCGAGGTCATCGGCATATAGATGTCGGTGTCTTCCGGCAGCGGAATGTTCAGGCTCACGGTGCTGACCTTGGCCAGCGGCGAGTTCTCGGCGGTCACACCCAGCACCGATGCGCCGTTTTCCCGGGCAATCCGCGCCACTTCCACCAGCTCGCGGGTACGCCCGGTGTAGGAGATGATCACGAACAGCTCGCCGGTGTGCGCCACCGAAGCAATCATGCGCTGCATCAGCACGTCGGCATGGGCGGTCACCGACAGGTTGAAGCGAAAAAACTTGTGCAACGCATCCATGGCCACCGGGGCGGACGCGCCGAGGCCGAAGAAGTGGATCTGGCGCGCCTGGATCAACAGGTCCACGGCCTTGCTGATCAGGTTCGGGTCGAGGGCCTGGCAGGCGCTGTCCAGAGAGGCAATGGCGCTGCCGAAGATCTTCTGGGTGTAGGCCTCGGGGTCATCATCGGCCTCCACCGCACGGCTGACATACGCCGCGCCGCTGGCCAGGCTTTGCGCCAGTTGCAATTTGAGTTCAGGGTAACCGCTGACGCCGAACGAACGGCAGAAACGGTTGACCGTCGGTTCACTGACCGAGGCGGCTTGGGCGAGGGCTGCGATCGAGAAGCGGGTCGCCTGCTGTGGGTTGAGCAGGATGACCTCGGCGACTTTTTTCTCGGCCTTGTTCAATTCTTCGAGGCGGTTCCGGATCTGTTCCAGAAGATTTCGCACGCGGTCCATACAGTGTTTCCTTGGGGCGACGATGCAAATAAAGGGTGGTCACCAATCGACGAGTGGCCCTTTGCGGTGGCCTATCCTACTTAGGGTAGCTGAACACCACCACTCGGAATGCGTATTTCGGGAAAATGTTGTGGTTATTACTACATTTTTCCTTGAGTGATGCCTTGAAAAAAGGTATTTGTAGCTTAACTTGATAAAAGAACAAACATCATGCCTTCGATAACGGTAGAACCCTGCACCTTTGCCCTGTTTGGCGCGTTGGGTGATCTGGCGCTGCGCAAGTTATTTCCTGCCCTCTATCAACTCGATGGTGCCGGGCTCTTGCACGACGACACGCGCATCCTGGCCCTGGCCCGCGAAGCCGGTTCCGAGCAACAGCACCTGGCGCATATTGAAACAGAACTGCGCAAATACGTCGGCAAGGAACTGGACGAAGCCATCGCCCAGCGTTTCCTGGCGCGCCTGACGTATGTTCACGTCGATTTCATGAACGCCGATGACTACGTGGTCCTGGCTGAAAAAGCCGGCACCGGGCAGCGCCTGATCGCCTACTTCGCCACGCCTGCGGCGGTGTACGGGGCGATCTGCGAAAACCTGTCCAAGGTCGGCCTGGCGGACAATACCCGCGTGGTGCTGGAAAAACCCATCGGCTCGGACCTGGAATCTTCGCGCAAGGTCAACGACGCTGTCGCACAGTTTTTCCCGGAAAACCGCACGTACCGCATCGACCATTACCTGGGCAAAGAAACCGTCCAGAACCTGATCGCCCTGCGTTTCGCCAACAGTCTGTTCGAGACCCAGTGGAACCAGAACTACATTTCCCACGTGGAAATCACCGTGGCCGAGCAGGTCGGCATCGAAGGCCGCTGGGGTTACTTCGACAAGGCCGGGCAGCTGCGGGACATGATCCAGAATCACCTGCTGCAGCTGCTGTGCCTGATTGCCATGGACCCGCCGGCCGACCTGTCCGCCGACAGCATCCGTGACGAGAAGGTCAAGGTGCTCAAGGCCCTGGCGCCGATCAGCCCGGACGGCCTGACCACCCAGGTGGTACGCGGCCAGTACATCGCCGGCTACAGCGCCGGCAAGCCGGTGCCGGGTTACCTGGAAGAAGAGAATTCCAACACCCAGAGCGATACCGAAACCTTCGTCGCCCTGCGCGCCGATATCCGCAACTGGCGCTGGGCCGGGGTGCCGTTCTATCTGCGTACCGGCAAGCGCATGCCGCAAAAGCTGTCGCAGATCGTTATCCACTTCAAGGAACCGTCCCACTACATCTTCGCCCCCGAGCAGCGCTTGCAGATCAGCAACAAACTGATCATCCGCCTGCAACCGGACGAAGGTATTTCCTTGCGCGTGATGACCAAGGAGCAGGGCCTGGACAAGGGCATGCAACTGCGCAGCGGTCCGCTGCAACTGAATTTTTCCGACACCTATCGCAGCGCGCGGATTCCCGATGCCTACGAGCGGTTGTTGCTGGAAGTAATGCGCGGCAATCAGAATCTGTTTGTTCGCAAAGATGAAATCGAAGCCGCGTGGAAGTGGTGTGACCAGTTGATCGCCGGGTGGAAAAAATCCGGTGATGCGCCCAAGCCGTATGCGGCGGGTTCCTGGGGGCCGATGAGCTCGATTGCACTGATCACGCGGGATGGGAGGTCGTGGTATGGCGATATCTGAATTGAAACTGCCTCAGGGCGTCACTGCCCATGAGTACCGTTCGCCGGCGTTGCTGGCCGATGGCCTGGCCAACGACGTGGCCGAACAACTGCGCGCGGCCATCAGTGCCCGTGGCGAAGCGACCCTGGTGGTGTCCGGCGGCCGTAGCCCCGTGGCGTTTTTCCAGAACCTGGCCAAGCAGGGTCTGGACTGGTCCAAAGTCACCGTCAGCCTGGCCGATGAGCGCTGGGTGCCGGTGGAGCACGTCGACAGCAATGCCGGCCTGTTGAAGAAGTACCTGTTGCAAGGCCCGGCAGCCAAGGCCAAGTTCCTCAGCCTGTACAGCGCCGCCGCCAATCTTGAAGATGCCGCCGAGCAGGCTGATCGCCTGCTGGCCGAACTGCCAGCCATTGATGTGCTGGTACTGGGCATGGGCGACGACGGCCACACCGCGTCGTTGTTCCCCAACAGTCCGAACCTGAGCGAAGCCCTGCAGGCCGACGGTACCCGCCGTTGCTGGCCGATGCTCGCGCCGACCGTACCACGCCAGCGCCTGACCATGAGTCGCGCGCTGCTGGCTACGGCGAACTACACCGTACTGTCGATTTCCGGCAGTTCGAAATTGACCACGTTGAGCGCCGCGCTGGCCAGCAACGACGTTGCTGCCATGCCGATTCGCGCATTTTTGCAACCTACATTAGAGATTTACTGGTGCCCATGAGCCAAGGATCAGCCGCTATGAAAAGCCCTCAATCGACCGTGTCCATGGCGGATAAAGTTGCCCTGATCGACAGCCTCTGCGCCAAGGCGCGGATCCTGCCGGTGATCACCATCGCCCGTGAACAAGACATCCTGCCACTGGCCGACGCCCTGGCAGCCGGTGGTTTGACCGCATTGGAAGTGACCCTGCGTTCCGAGTTCGGCCTCAAGGCCATTCAGGTCCTGCGCGAGCAACGCCCGGAGTTGTGTACCGGCGCCGGCACCGTGCTCGATCGGCATATGCTCGAAGCCGCGGAGGTTGCCGGCTCGCAATTTATCGTCACCCCCGGCATTACCCGCGACCTGCTTGAAGCTTCGGTCCACAGCCCGATCCCACTGCTGCCGGGCATCAGCAATGCCTCCGGAATCATGGAAGGCTATAGCCTGGGTTATCGCCGCTTCAAACTGTTCCCGGCCGAAGTCAGCGGCGGCGTCGCAGCCATCAAAGCCCTGGGCGGCCCGTTTGGCGAAGTGAAATTCTGCCCGACCGGCGGCGTTGGCCCGGCCAATATCAAGAGCTACATGGCGTTGAAAAACGTGATGTGCGTGGGCGGTAGCTGGATGCTCGACCCGGAATGGGTCAAGAACGGCGACTGGGCGCGTATCCAGGAAGTCACCGCCGAGGCACTGGCGCTGCTGGACTGAGCTGATTCATCGAATCGTTGTTGCTGTGCTTAACGGCATTTTTGCGGTGCGCTTGGTCGGCGGACCGCTTTTTTTTGCCTGCGCAAAACCTTGAGACCCACACATCTTCAAATGTGGGAGGGAGCTTGCTCCCGATAACGGTGTATCAGCCGATATTTTCGCTGACTGACACTCTGCAATCGGGAGCAAGCCCCCTCCCACATTTTTCAGCCGCGCTGAGTGCGGTGATGGCGTTGATCAGTGCATGGATGTCTGCGGTTGATGTCGCCAACCCCGGTGTCACCCGGATACAGGTGCCGAACGCCGCTCCACTGCGGGTAGTGGTAAACAGGTTGTAGTCCCTGAGCAGGCGGTCCGCCATCACCGGCTGATCCCGCCCGATGAACTTGAACGCCGTGATCCCGCAATACAGTCGCGGATCATCCGAGGTCAGCACTTCAATCCCCGGTAATGGCCGCACCTGGCGTACCCACAGATCCCGCAGGTAATTCATCCGTGCGCCTTTGGCCGCGGCGCCCCCCAATGCGCGGTGTTCTTCGAACACCAGCGGCAAGGTCATCAGCGCCGGGAAGTTCGGCGTGCTGTAGGGCGTGCGGGCGCGCACGTCGGTGATGGGGTAATGGAACTC
Source organism: Pseudomonas sp. GW704-F2 (assembly GCF_059423025.1). Lineage (NCBI taxonomy): Bacteria > Pseudomonadati > Pseudomonadota > Gammaproteobacteria > Pseudomonadales > Pseudomonadaceae > Pseudomonas > Pseudomonas sp. GW704-F2. The sequence continues at coordinate 52,185 of NZ_JBWKXO010000021.1, forward strand.
ACCCATGTCCGGGTCGATGTCGGCCAGGCGCTCGGTGGCTATATATAGAAAACCCAGGGTCAGCGGTGCGCCAATCCATTTGTGCAGGTTGAAACCGGCGAAAGCGATACCCAGTTCAGCGAGGTTGAACTCGATCTGGCCAAGGGCGTGGGCGCCGTCGAGGATCACGTCGACAGCGTGTTCGCGAACCGCTCTGGCAATGGCTTCGACCGGCATGACCAAGCCGGTGCGGTGGGTCACGTAGGTCAACGCCATCAGTTTCAGGCGAGGGTATTGGACGAAGGCATCGCGATAGCTCTGCAGCAAGCTATCGAAACTGGCCGGGTGGGCGTGGGAAATTTCGATCACTTCCACCCCTCGGTAGCCGGCCAACCAGCGCATGGCGGCCTTGACCGTGTCGTATTCCAGGTCGCTGATCAGCACTTGGTCGCCCGGTTGCAGGCGGTTGTAGTTGCGGATCAGCGACTGCAAGGCTTCGGTGGCGTTGCGGGTGAAGGCGACCGATTCGGGGTCGGCGTCGATCAGTTCGGCCAGTTGGCGGCGGATCTCGACGTTTTCGCCCTGCTCGAAACGCTGGCGCACATGCACCGCGTTACTGCGGTTGATAAACGCGACGTGCTCGAGGTACTGCGCTTGCACCACGCGGCTCATGCGCCCGAAGTAGCCGTTTTCCAGGTTGATCGGGCCTGGCTCCAGTGCATAGCGGTCGGCGATGGCCTGCCAGTGCGCTTCGTTGGCTGCATTGCATGGCATGGTGCGGGTTCCTAGTGACGAGGCGCGGGTTTGCCGTGTTTGGCGCGCAGTGGCTCCAGCAGTTCGGACAGGCCGTTGTGGTCGATTTCCTGCATCAATGCCAGCAACCCGCCCAGCTCGCCGTGGGGGAAACCTTCGCGGGCAAACCAGTTCAGGTAGGGGCCGGGCAGGTCGGCGATGATCCGTCCCTTGTACTTGCCGAAGGGCATTTCGCGGGTGATCAGCAGTTCGAGTTTTTCGGGGTTCATGACGGCTCAGGCGTTTGCATCGAGGTCTTGGAAAATACAGGCATTCTGCATGAAGGCCAAATGACAGATCATGCAAATAACGCACATACAGATCGTTCAATTATTTTTAACTTATTGAAATCTAAAGAAAAAGTTGTTTTTTAAAACCTGGCACGGGCGCTGCAATCATTAATGCAACCTTTCTCAACCCACATAAGGAATTGAAAAATGACTGATATCAATAAAGAGTCCATCTCCGTATTGAACGACCTGATCGAAACCAGCATCGACGGTCAAAAAGGTTTCAAAGAGTGCGCTGATGACATCAAGCATCCCGAACTCAAAGCGCTGTTTGCCAAGCGCTCCGCAGACTGCGCCACTGCCGCCGCCGAGCTGAAAACCGCCGTGCGTGCCCTGGGTGGCGACCCGGAACAGTCCGGCAGCGTTGCCGGCGCCCTGCACCGTGGCTGGGTCGATGTGAAGTCGATGGTCACCGGTAAAGACGAAGAGGCTGTGTTGAACGAAGCCGAGCGCGGTGAAGACCACGCCCTCAAGGCTTACAAAGCAGCGATCGAGAAGATCACCCAGCACAACCTGGGGGGCATTCGTGACTTGGTTGAGCGCCAGTACCACGGCGTACAACGTAACCACGATCAGGTGAAAGCCTTGCGTAACCAGGCTCGCGCTCAGTCGTGAGCCGTCGCTGAATAAAAAATCCCCGCCGATGCGGGGATTTTTTATGGGAGTTGATCAGCCGATGGTGATGGCTGGCAGTTCGGTCAATGTCACGACCTGTTGCTTGCGTGGCGCGAGGATTTCCGCTTCGCCATCCACCACCAGCTCATCGCGCTGGTTGAACACGCGGGTGGCGATACGCACGCGGAACTTTGGCAGCTTTTCGAGGATTTCCAGACGCACGGTCAGGGTATCGCCGATTTTCACCGGTTTCTGGAAGCTCATCTGTTGGCCGATATAGATCGTGCCCGGCCCAGGCAGCTCACAGGCAACCGCCGCGCTGATCAGGGCGCCGCTGAACATGCCGTGGGCGATTCGCTCCTTGAACATGGTCGCCTTGGCAAATTCCGCATCCAGGTGTACCGGGTTGTGGTCGCCGGACATCGCGGCGAACAGTTGGATGTCACGCTCTTCGACGGTCTTGCTGTAGCTGGCGGTCTGGCCGACTTCGAGGGCTTCGTATGGGGTGTTGGTTACCTGGGTCATCTAAAGGTGCATCCTGTGGCTAATCGATAATTTAATTGGCTGATTTTAAACGAAAAATTATTCGCAGCGAGTCGGCCTGCGCGAGGTCAGGGCCTGGTCGAGCCACGTCAGCACATCCGCGGTGACTTCGTCGCGGTTGGTTTCGTTGAATAGTTCGTGACGCGCCTGCGGGTAGATATTCAGTTGCAGGTTCTGGCAGCCAGCCTCACGCAGGGCATGGGCCAGTCTTTTCAGACGCTTGCCTTCACTCACCGGATCACATTCGCCGCCGATCACCAGGATCGGCAAGCCCGGATCGATCTGCGCGAGATTGGACGCTTTGCTGATTTGCTGCAAGCCGCCCAGCAGGTCGATCCACAGTTGGTTGGTGCAGCGGAACCCACAAAGCGGGTCGTGGCGGTAGCGGTCGACTTCGTCCGGGTCACGGCTGAGCCAGTCGAAAGCCGTGCGGTTGGGCTTGAACGCTTTGTTGAACGAGCCGAACGATAGGTACTCGATCAGCGCACTGCGGCCGCGCAAGCCCTGGCGCAGGCGTTCGGCACGGGCGATCAGCCGCGCGGCGCGGTACAGCGCCACCGGCTGGAAATTCGAACCACTGAGAATCGCCCCATGCAGGCTGGCGCTGTGGTGCAGCAGGTAAGCCTGGGCGATATAGCTGCCCATGCTGTGGCCCAGCAAAATGATTGGCACTCCCGGCAACTGCTGGCCGATGTGCTGGTTGAGGCTGGCCAGGTCGCCCACCACCTTGTTCCAGCCGTCCCGCTCGGCGAACAGGCCCAGGGTGCCCTCGTCGGCGGTGCGACCATGGCCGCGCTGGTCCAGGGCAAACACCCCGTAGCCCGCCCCACATAACGCTTCGGCCAGGCGCGCATAGCGACCGCCATGCTCGGCCATGCCGTGGGACACCATGATCAACGCCTTCGGCGGCGTGTCCGGCAGCCATTGATTGACGTACAGGCGGCTGTGGTCATTCGCGGTCAGCCAGAAGGTGGTGTGGTTCATGGCGCTTCCTTTGCTCGGGGTCATTGCAGTGTATAGCCCATCCTCGGCCAAGCGGCTGATCAGTACAGACCCTTGTAGGAAGATTCACGCTATCAATGACGCTATTGCCTGTATTTGCCTGTTTGGCCATAGCTGCTAACGTCCCCGAAGCTCCGCTTTTTATAGCAGCAGAAAAGCGGCCAGGCACATTCAGGTAAGAGGACAAGAATAATGCAACCTGATTTCTGGAATGACAAACGCGCGGCGGGCGTTCCCAACGAGATCGATCTGACCGCCTACAAGTCGGTGATTGAAGTCTTCGAGCGTTCCTGCAAGGCCTTTGCCGACCGCCCGGCGTTCAGCAACATGGGCGTCACCCTGACCTACGCCGAGCTTGAGCGCCAGAGTGCGGCGTTCGCCGGCTACCTGCAGCAGCACACCGACCTCAAGCCGGGCGATCGCATCGCGGTGCAGATGCCCAACGTGCTGCATTACCCGGTGGCGGTGTTCGGTGCGCTGCGCGCCGGGTTGATCGTGGTCAACACCAACCCGCTGTACACCCCGCGCGAGATGCGTCATCAGTTCAAGGACGCCGGCGTGCGCGGCCTGATCTACCTCAACCTGTTTGGTTCGCGGGTGCAGGACGTCTGCACCGACACCGAGATCGACTACCTGATCGAAGCCAGGATGGGCGACTTCATGCCAGCGGCCAAGGGCTGGCTGGTCAACACCCTCGTCGACAAAGTGAAGAAAATGGTCCCGGCCTATCACTTGCCGCGCGCGGTGTCGTTCAAGCGCGCCTTGCGCATGGGCGCAGGGCAGGGCGTGACGCGCCACCCGGTGAGCCTCGATGACGTTGCGGTGCTGCAATACACCGGCGGTACCACCGGCCTGGCCAAGGGCGCAATGCTCACCCATGGCAACCTGGTGGCGAACATGCAGCAGGTGCGCGCCTGCATGTCGCAGACCGGCGAGGATGGCCACCCGCTGATCAAGGAAGGCCAGGAGGTGATGATCGCGCCGCTGCCGCTGTACCACATCTATGCGTTCACCGCGAACTGCATGTGCATGATGGTTTCCGGCAACCACAACGTGTTGATCACCAACCCGCGTGACATCGCGGGCTTTATCAAGGAGCTGAAAAACTGGCGCTTCACCGGCTTGCTCGGGCTCAACACGTTGTTTGTGGCGTTGATGGACCATCCCGACTTCAAGAGCCTGGACTTCTCCAGCCTTAAACTCACCAACTCCGGTGGCACGGCGCTGATCAAGGCCACCGCCGAACGTTGGGAGCAACTCACCGGTTGTGCGATCGGCGAAGGGTATGGCCTGACGGAAACGTCGCCGGTGGCCAGCACCAATCCGTATGGCAGTCAGTCACGCCTGGGCACCGTAGGCATCCCGGTGCCGGGGACGGCGATGAAGGTGATCGATGATGAAGGCGCCGAGCAGCCCCTGGGCGAACGCGGCGAGCTGTGCATCAAGGGCCCGCAGGTGATGAAGGGCTACTGGCAGCAGCCGGCCGCCACCGCCGAGGCGCTGGACGCCGAGGGGTGGCTCAAGACCGGCGATATTGCCGTGATCGACGAGGATGGGTTTGTACGCATCGTGGATCGCAAGAAGGATTTGATCATCGTCTCGGGTTTCAACGTTTACCCCAACGAGATCGAAGACGTGGTGATGGCTCACCCGGCGGTGGCCAACTGCGCGGTGATCGGCGTACCGGACGAGCGCACGGGGGAGGCGGTGAAGCTGTTTGTGGTGGCGCGTGCCGAAGGCGTGAGCCTTGAGGAGTTGAAGAACTACTGCAAGACCAACTTCACGGGGTACAAGGTGCCCAAGCACATCGTGTTGCGTGAGTCGTTGCCGATGACGCCGGTGGGCAAGATCCTGCGGCGCGAGTTGCGCGACATCGCCTGATGTGAAATGCAGTCGACAATGGGGGAGGGGGCTTGCCCCCGATGGCAGTGGATCAGTCACCAAATATGTTGGCTGATTCACTGCTATCGGGGGCAAGCCCCCTCCCACATTTGTCTGTGTTTATCCCGTTAAGCCCTGTTCTAGAGCCATTTTCAAGCGTATAGAATTTTTGCTCTAAAAATGACTATTAGTTATTCATGAGTCATGTTTATGACTGTAGGGGCCTCTTTTGGCTCTAGTCGGCCCTTGGCAAAGCTGCTACTCTCGGCGCGCTTTGTGACCTCTCGGCCTGCTTAAACGCGCCAGACTCACCTAAAAAACATACACCAATAATAATCGCATCAAATGCGATGATGAATTCGCGTCGCTGAGGAGTGGGCTTCCATGAACGTAGACTTTTGGAAGGATAAGTACCCCGCCGGGATTGCTGCAGACATCAATCCAGACGAGTATCCAAATATTCAGGCGGTACTGAAACAGTCCTGCCAGCGCTTCGCCAACAAACCGGCTTTCAGCAACCTGGGCAAGACAATCACCTACGGTGAGTTGTACGAATTGTCCGGCGCTTTCGCCGCGTACCTGCAACAGCATACCGATTTGAAGCCTGGCGATCGAATCGCCGTGCAACTGCCCAACGTCCTGCAATACCCAGTCGCCGTGTTCGGTGCCATCCGTGCCGGCCTGATTGTGGTCAACACCAACCCGCTGTACACCGCGCGGGAAATGGAACACCAATTCAACGACTCCGGGGCCAAGGCCCTGGTCTGTCTGGCCAACATGGCGCACCTGGCTGAAAAAGTCGTGCCCAAGACTGCCGTCAAACACGTGATCGTCACCGAAGTCGCCGACCTGCTGCCGCCGCTCAAGCGCCTGCTGATCAACAGCGTCATCAAGTACGTGAAGAAAATGGTCCCGGCCTATCACTTGCCCAAGGCGATCAAGTTCAACGACGTGCTGGCCAAGGGGCACGGCCAACCGGTCAATGATGTCAGCCCGGCCAGCAGCGACGTGGCGGTGCTGCAATACACCGGCGGCACCACCGGCGTGGCCAAGGGCGCGATGCTGACCCACCGCAACCTGGTGGCGAACATGCTGCAGTGCAAGGCGCTGATGGGCTCCAACCTCAATGAAGGCTGCGAGATCCTGATCACTCCGCTGCCGCTGTACCACATCTATGCGTTCACCTTTCATTGCATGGCGATGATGTTGATCGGCAACCACAACATCCTGATCAGCAACCCGCGCGATCTGCCGGCGATGGTCAAGGAGCTGTCGAAGTGGAAGTTCAGCGGCTTTGTCGGCCTGAACACGCTGTTCGTGGCGCTGTGCAACAACGAAGGCTTCCGCAAGCTGGACTTCTCTGCGCTGAAAGTCACCCTGTCCGGCGGCATGGCCCTGCAACTGGCCGCAGCTGAGCGCTGGAAGGCCGTGACCGGCTGCGACATCTGCGAAGGCTACGGCATGACCGAGACCAGCCCCGTGGCGACGGTCAACCCGATCCAGAAGATCCAGATCGGCACTATCGGCATTCCGGTGCCGTCGACCTTGTGCAAAGTCATCACCGATGACGGCGTCGAGCTGGGCCTGGGCGAGGTCGGCGAGTTGTGCGTCAAAGGCCCGCAAGTCATGAAGGGCTACTGGCAGCGCGAAGACGCCACCGCCGAGATCCTCGACAGCGAAGGTTGGTTGAAGACCGGTGACATCGCGATCATCCAGCCGGACGGCTACATGCGGATTGTCGACCGTAAAAAAGACATGATTCTGGTCTCCGGTTTCAACGTCTATCCCAACGAACTCGAAGACGTGCTGGCGACCCTGCCGGGCGTGCTGCAGTGCGCGGCCATTGGTGTGCCGGACGAGAAGTCCGGGGAACACATCAAGATCTTCATCGTGGTCAAGCCGGGCGCCACCCTGACCAAGGACCAGGTGATGGAGCATATGCGTGCCAACGTCACCGGCTACAAGGTGCCCAAGGCCGTGGAATTCCGCGATGCCTTGCCGACCACCAACGTGGGCAAGATCCTGCGTCGCGAATTGCGTGATGAAGAACTGAAGAAACTGGGCCTGAAAAAGTAACCCAGGCCTAAATGTGAGAGGGGGCTTGCTCCCGATGGCAGAGTGTCAGCCACTGCATCGAGTGACTGAACCACCGCTATCGGGAGCAAGCCCCCTCGCACATTCTGACGGCGTTCCTACAGGGTGAATGGCGCGAAGCTGACGCCAGCACCGGCTGGGCGTACATCCTTGAGGAACGAGTCCTTGTCCGCGCTCAGTTCCAGGGTAATCTCTGGCTTGCGCTTGCCCGCATTGCGCACCACCAAGCCTTCGAGCTTTTCACGCAGGAACACCGTCGGCACCTTCAGGTGCAGCAACTGGTCAGTCTCGGCGTTGTGCAGCAACAAGTGAATCCACTCGTACTGGCCCACCGCGATCCGCGCCACCGGCAGGTCGAACCACCAGATGTTGCGTTTGCGGTCCAGGTCGGTGAAGTGGCAGTTGTTGACGCCGAGTACGGCACCGCCCAGTTCCTGGTTTCTGCGGGCGATGGCCTGTGCTTTATTGAGTTTCATAACCTTCCTACGGGATCTGTTATTCAGCGTTGTAGCCTGAATGTGCCGGGCATTCTCGTGGGTTGGCCGCAAAACATAAAGCCAAACCTGCTGTCGGCGATGAAATGCCCGCGTAAAAATAATTGAAACTCTGCCGAACAGCCCTGGGTCAATCTCTAGGTAATGACCAAAAGCCCTCGATTGTTCCAGGAGAAATACCATGAGCAGCACATCGGATAAGGTAAAAGGCGTCGCCAACGAAGCAGTCGGCAACATCAAGCAAGGTGTCGGCAAAGTGACCGGTAACGACAAGCTGCGCGCTGAAGGGGTGGTCCAGGAAAAGAAAGGCGAAGTGCAGAAAGCCGTGGGTGATATCAAGGATGCGGTGAAGAAAGCGATCAAGTGACCCTGATTCGCCGGTTGGATTCACCCAGCCCGACGGCCATCCACGGATGGCCGTTTTTGTGTCACCTGAAGCGGTTAATCTTTCGAAATTGTTTCAATGTCGCCAAATAGGCTACCTTGATGTAGAAAACGGCCCCTGAGTCGCCCACGAACCTGACTTTTTGCGGCGAAAGGAGACGCTATGATTTTTCCGGTACTCGATGGTCTCAAGCTGCACCAGGTGCTGGTACGCACGGTCAAGGAATTCGTCAACGACGAGATGTCCACCTACGCCTCGGCACTGGCCTACCAGATGCTGTTCTCGTTGTTTCCGTTCCTGCTGTTTCTCATTGCGTTGATCGGTTTCCTGCATTTGCCGGACTTCTTCACCTGGCTGCGCCTGCAGTCGGAACTGGTGTTGCCGCCCCAGGCTCTCGAGCAGGTCAACCCGGTGATCGACCAGTTGCAGCAGTCCAAGGGCGGTCTGCTTTCGGTGGGTATCGTGATTGCCCTGTGGACCGCGTCGGCCGGCGTGCGCCTGATGATGAGCGCGATGAACGCCGCCTACGACGTGATCGAAGGCCGGCCGATCTGGAAGCGTTTCCCGCTGTCGATTTTCTACACCGTCGGCATCGCTGGCATGTTGCTCGCCGCCGCCGCGCTGATGGTGCTCGGCCCGCAGGTCATGGAATGGCTGGCAGGGCAGATCGGCATGCAGGAATTCGTGGTCACGCTGTGGACCATCCTGCGCTGGCCGCTGATTGTGATCCTGCTGATGTTCGCCGTGGCCCTCATGTATTACGTGATGCCTGACGTGCAGCAGAAATTCCGCTTCATCACCCCAGGCTCGGTGCTGGCGGTGGTGGTGTGGATCGTCGCGTCCCTGGGCTTTGGCTATTACGTCAAAACCTTCGCCGACTACAACGCCATGTATGGCAGCATCGGCGCGATCATTGTTCTGCTCCTGTACTTCTATATTTCCGCCGCCGTGTTGTTGCTGGGGGCGGAGATGAATGCCGTGATCGAGCACATGTCGGCCGAAGGCAAGGACCCGGGAGAAAAGACATTCGATGAAAACACCCATGCCGGTGAAAAAAAGCACGTCTCCGGTCTTGGCCGAGACCATTCCAAGCCCACTCCCGATGAAGTCTGATTGATGATCCGTGAAATCCTGAAAATGGGCGACGAGCGCCTGCTGCGTATCGCCCCGCCGGTTCCACCGGAAATGTTCGACAGCCCCGAACTGTGGCAACTGATCGATGACATGTTCCAGACCATGGAGCACGTCGGCGGTGTCGGCCTGGCCGCGCCGCAGATCGGTGTTGACCTGCAACTGGTGATCTTTGGTTTCGAGAGCAGCGAACGCTACCCGGATGCGCCGGCCGTACCACAGACGATTTTGATCAACCCACTGATCACGCCGCTCAGTCCGATCATGGAAGAGGGCTTTGAAGGCTGCCTGTCCGTGCCCGGCCTGCGTGGCGCGGTGGACCGTTATCAGCAGATCCGCTACGAAGGTTTCGACCCCAAGGGCGAACCGATCATCCGCATTGCCGATGGCTTCCATGCGCGGGTGGTGCAGCACGAGTGCGATCACCTGATCGGCCGCTTGTACCCGTCGCGGATTAGCGACTTCAGCAAGTTCGGGTTCATCGAGGTGATGTTCCCCGACATGGACCCGACGGCCGACGAGTAGCCTCCTGACACAACGCAACGTCAACCTCAGCTCCCACGGGAGGTTACAAGGCGCGTTCCATGCCCATCGCGATCATCGGCTTGTTGCGCTTGTAGCGCACCAACCGTTCGCTGAGGGACTGCGGCAGCACGGTATCTTGGGTGAAACCCATGCATTGATACCAGCCTTCCAGGTCCGGATGACACATCAGCCAGACCGTACCCTCCCCATCGGCCACCGCTTGACGAATCAAGCGCGCCGCCAGCCCCTGACCGCGATAGGCCGGGTCGACAAACACCCCGGTCAACCATTGCCCGCCCACCACTGGCGTCAGGCATAAGCCGGCGACGATCTCGCGGTCCCGCGCCACCCACAGACGTCCGCCTTTGAGTGTCTTCATCGGCGAATCGTGGTGACGATAAAACTTGTTCAGCAGCGGCCACAGGGGCTCTGCCAGCGGTTCGATGTGCAATTCGGGCATGGTGTTCAGGCAGGCGTTATCCAGGGCCGGGGATTATAAGCGCCTAATGTGCGGCAATAGGTGGTATACCCACTGTTACATCCCCTGTAAGTGGAGCATGCATCATGGCCAAAGGTATGGATTCAAAGAAAGCCGCGAAGAAAAAACCGGCAAAGACCGCCGATGAAAAACGCGCTGACAAGAAAGCCAAGAAATCCGAGACAGGGCTGTTCGGTCACTGAGTTGAACGTGTAGAAGCCTACGATCTGCAAGATGTTCCCGCCTTACCGCACAGAGCAGGACACACCTGCTCTGAGCTGTCGATGCCCAACTAGCGTGATGGCACCCAGTGCCGGGAAATCAACGTCCTGGCACACGGCGTTACTGCGCGATCGAATGGCCCCATTGGCCGGGTCGCTTAGATCGCGGCCAAGGTCTCTTTCACCGATTGCGCTTGTGGCTCTGCCGTCTTCACGGCTACCTGCTGCTCTTGCTGTTGCTTCAGACGATCAGCCACTTGCTTGGCGATTGCATCCTGTTTTTCCTGCGGCATTGTCTGCACCTCCGCCTCGGTCAACCCCTGCTCCTTGAGCAACTGTTCGCGAATGCGTTCGGCCGGGGTTTTACTCATGTAATCGGTGAAGTCTGCGCGCGCGGCACTCGTGGTAGAACCGGCTGCGGGCACATCCGTGGTCGCCGGGGTGGCGGCCGTTGAGGCCTGCAACTGCACGCGGGTCTTGGCGAAGGCTTCGTCGATGCGGTCGGCGGCCTTGTCCAGTTGGGTTTGCGCGGCGGGTACGCTCACACTTTGCTGCGCCGTTTGCAGGGCACCGCTGTACAGCGTGCTGGCGGCGGCGTTGGCGGGGTCCATGTCGGGGCGCTTGAGCTTTTCGACGGTCGACAAGGCTTGAGTGTTGTTGTTAATCAGCATGATCGGGCACCTATGCAAATGTTCGATGCGTCAGCTGGAGCAAATAGCGTGCCGGGTGCACAGCCCCGGTTTTACGGGGGGCTGGCATGGCGCTAGCGGCAAACATTGTTCTGGCGCCGGCCAAACGTTGCCGTCGACAGGCCATCTTGTGCAGTACCTTCCCGGTGGCAGGGCCGTTCAGTCGTGTTTGAAGTCCTCGACGATGAACGATCCGCTCGTGAAGTCCATTTCCAGGGCATGGTGAAGTGCCGCCGTTTTGGCCTTGAAGTGAAAGGACGCCTTCAGGACGCGGCCTTGCAGGTACAACACGGTGAATTTTCCGCTGGTTGCCAAATAGGTGCCCTGTTCACCTGACCTCGTGTCGTCAAATTCAAGCCTTACCTTGTGGTCTTCACTGGCCGTTGCACCAATCTCGTAGGTCTCGCCTTCCTTGATATTTTGGTCAATGCTGATTTTAAGCAGGGCGAAATCGGTCATGATCCCGACTGTTGAATTAAAGCCTGACCCGCCATTCAAATGAGCTACAAAGTCTGTGCTAAAGGGAACCGTCCATCCGGCTATTACCCCAGAGATTGCATCGTTTTTACCCAGTACCGAACCCATGATTGCTTCTCCATATTCAAGGGGCAATGTGTTGCACATTGCGTGTGCTTATGAATAGGCGAAGAGGAGAAACGGGGCTACTGTCAGACCTGACAGGTCCCTGCGCTTTCCTGACAGACGGTCTTTCGATGTTTCGAAAAAAGCGTTTTGCCGATTCTGTCGCAGGCACCTGAGAGCTGTGCGTTGAGTCCTTTCACGTTGCCGTCTTTGTGATCAGTCATGGCCGTCGAGGGCGAAGGTCTTAAAGCCGGCATGCTGGCCAAGGCGCTGGTAATACGCGGCAACTGCCGGGTAGGACGGGCGCTCCATCGGCGTCATCTGCCAGCGGTGAACCGAGAGGCCGATGAGGATGTCAGCCAGGGTGAATTCGTCGCCGGCCACGTAGGCACCGGTCTTTGCCAACTGTTGTTCCAGCAGGCCCATCTTGTCGTGCCAGGCTTGCACGCCCGCCTTGATGCGCTGCGGGTCCTGATGATCGGGGCTGTTGCGCACCAAGGCCTGGAAGGCATAGCCCCAGGACGGGTTGAGTTCGGTGGCTTGCCAGTCCATCCACTGCTCGACCCGGGCGCGAGGGGCGGGCTCGAGAGGCAGTAGGTCGTGGCGTTGGTAGAGGTTCACCAGATAGCGACAGATGGTGTTGGATTCCCACAGCACACCGTGGTCGTCGATCAGCACCGGCACTTGGGCGTTGGGGTTCAGGGCAAGGAATTCGGCGGATTGGGTCGGCTTGAAGCCGATGCCCCAGTCTTCGCGCACATAGTCGATGCCCAGTTCCTGGCAGGTCCAGAGCACTTTGCGCACGTTGATGGACGAAGCGCGACCCAAGATTTTCAGTGAGTGTCCCATGGTGCTTCTCTGGCAGTGGAGAACACTCAATCTAGCAGGGGGCGGGCACTACGGCGATGCCTTCAAGCGGGCACGGTTAAAAATGTGTGTGGGGCCATGGCTTTGCCCACTGGCAATACGCTCAGATCCCTCAACTGATGAATTGCCAGGGCAACATCGCAATGTCAGCCGCGTCCTACGTGCTCTCCCGCACCTGCAACTCAAACCCCATGTCCACCACCGGCTTGGCGATCTTGTTCCCCGCCATGACCGTCAGCAGATGCTCCGCCGCGCGCCGACCGATGGCCTCGCGCGGCGTGCTGATGCTGCTCAGGCGCGGCACCATGAAGGAGGAGGCGGGCAGGTCGTTGAAACCCAGCACGGCTACGCGCCCCGGGACGTTGATGCCGTGACGCAGGGCTTCGAGCAGCGCGCCCTGGGCCAGGTCGTCGTTGCCGAAGAAGATCGCATCCACATCCGGATGGGCCGCCAGCAACTGCAAGAACAACTCGCCGCCCAGGCCCACGGAGGAGGGGCGTGGCGTCAACAGTTCCAGCGCCGGGTCGTACAGCCCGGCCTGTTGCAGCGCACGGCGGAAGCCTTCGCCGCGCAGCAAGGTGCGTTGGTCCAGTTGCGCGCCGATATACGCTAGGCGCTTGCGCCCACGGGACAGCAAATGCGCCGCTGCCGTCTCACCCGCCGCCAACTGCGAAAAGCCCACGCAGTTCACGCCAGCGTTGGGGTCCAGATCCATCATGTACACGCACGGCACATTGCTGGCCTCGACCATCCGTCGCGCGCTTTCGGTCCGATCGAACCCGGTCAGCAGCAAACCCCGCGGCTGGTAGGCCATGTAGTTGCGCAGCAAGGTCTCTTCTTCGTCGCGGGAATAGTGGGAGTTGCCGATCAGCACTTCAAAGCCCTTGGGCCGCAGCACCTGGTGGATCGCTTCGAGGGTTTCGATAAACAGCAGGTTGGACAGCGAGGGCACCAGCACCACCACCGAATGGCTCTGGGCCGAGGCCAGGGCGCGGGCGGCGGGGTTGACCACGTAGTTCAACTCGGCGGCGGCCCGTTGCACTTTTTCCACCAGTTCGGTGGCCACGGTGCTGATGCCACGCAAGGCGCGGGAAGCGGTAATCGGGCTGACGCCGGCCAGGCGGGCGACTTCATTGAGGGTCGGGCGACCCGTGGTGCGTGTATTTTTATCGTTCTTGGAGGTCATCAGGCGGCTTGCCAAACAAAAATCGAGGCACTAAGGTAGCGCTGTCTCCAAACGGCTGCAAATGCTTGAATGCTGGGTTGCCTGATCCAGTTCAAATGCTTGGAGCGGATGCACGCGTCACTCCATAAAAAAAGACAAGACGGCGCGGGAAAAGCCTGTTTTTGCACTCGCCTTACAGCGTGCAAAGGTAGCGCTATCTGCGTCCTGAGGTGTTTCATGAGTCAACCTGTTACCGCCCTGGTCATCATGGGTGTCGCCGGCTGCGGCAAGACCAGCGTCAGTGAGGCCGTGTGCCGCCTGAACGGTGCCACCGCCATTGAAGGCGACAGCTTTCACCCCGCCGCGAACATCGAAAAAATGAGCGCCGGCCACCCCCTCGACGACAACGACCGCGCCGGCTGGCTCGACATCCTGTGCGATGAGTTACGCCGTTCGCTCAAGGCCGGCGAACACCCGGTCCTCACCTGTTCCGCGCTGAAAAAGAAATACCGCGACCACCTGCGCGAAGCCGCGCCGGGCCTGGGCTTTGTGTTTCTGGAACTGAGCCGCGAAGTCGCCGCCGACCGCGTGTCCCATCGCCCCGGGCATTTCATGCCGGCAAGCCTGATCGACAGCCAGTTCGCCACCCTTGAATCGCCCATCGGCGAGCCGCTGACCCTGGCCCTCAATGCCAGCGAAGACAGCGTCGAGGCGTTGGCCGAGCAAACCCATGCGTGGTGGTGCAAACACGGTTTTGAACCCGCTCATTAATTTTTGTGTCGGAAAAGATAGCGCTATCTCCGACAGCAAACTCAACACCCGCTTTAATAACAACAACAAACAGGAGAGACCCCCATGTTTGGCATGTCCCACGAGTCCTACCTGCTGCTTGATGCAGTGGTCACTATCATTGGTCTGATCTTCTTGATCACCAAGTTCAAGGTTCACCCGTTTATCGCGTTGATCATCGCCGCCGGCTTCCTTGGCCTGACCTCGGGCATGCCCGTGGACAAGATCATCAAGGCCTTCCAGGACGGCTTCGGCGGGGTGCTCGGCTTTGTCGGCATTATCCTCGCGCTGGGTACGATGCTCGGCAAGATGATGGCCGAATCCGGCGGTGCCGATCAGATCGCCCAGACCCTGATCCGCGCCTTCGGCAAGGAAAAGGTCCAGTGGGCGATGATGTTCGCCGCGTTCCTGGTGGGTATCCCGCTGTTCTTCGAGATCGGTTTTGTGTTGCTGATCCCGCTGGTGTTTATCGTCGCGCGCCGTACCGGCGTGTCGCTGATCAAGATCGGCATCCCGTTGCTCGCCGGCCTGTCGGCGGTCCATGGCCTGGTGCCACCGCACCCGGGCCCGCTGCTGGCCATCGGCGTGTTTGGCGCGGACATCGGCAAGACCATTCTGTACGGCCTGATCGTCGCGCTGCCGACTGCCATCATCGCCGGCCCGATCTTCGGTACGTTCATCGCCAAGTACATCCCGGGCAACCCGTCCCAGGAACTGATCGACCAACTGGCCCGCGAGTCGGAGCACAAGACGCTGCCGAGCTTCAGCATCACCCTGATCACCGTGCTGCTGCCGGTGTTCCTGATGCTGCTGAAAACCTTCGCCGACATCGCCTTGGCCGACGGTCATGTGGTGCGCAACTGGATGGACATGATCGGTCACCCGATCAGTGCCTTGCTGCTGGCGTTGCTGCTGTCGCTGTACACCTTCGGTCATCGCCAGGGCATCCATTCCAAGCAGATCCTCAAGCTGCTCGACGCCAGCCTGGCGCCGACTGCCGCGATCATCCTGATCATCGGTGCCGGTGGTGGTTTCAAACAGATGCTGGTGACCAGCGGCGTGGGCGACGTGATCGGCCATATGGCGGTGAACGCGCAGATCAACCCGATCCTGCTGGCGTGGCTGGTGGCGGCGGTGATTCGGGTGGCGACCGGTTCGGCGACCGTCGCGACCATCACTGGCGCAGGCATCGTGGTGCCGGTGGTGGGCATGATTCCGGGGGTTAACCGCGAGCTACTGGTGTTGGCGACGGGGGCGGGTTCGTTGATCCTGTCTCACGTCAACGATGCGGGGTTCTGGCTGGTGAAGCAGTACTTCAACATGACCGTGGCCGAGACGTTCAAGACCTGGACAGCGATGGAGACCATCCTGTCGGTGGTGGCGCTGATCTTCATTATGTTGCTGTCGTTGGTGGTGTGACAGACACACCGTAAGGCAAGGGTGCAAACCCAATCCAAATGTAGGAGGGGGCTTGCCCCCGATAGCGGTGTTTCAGTCACCCGATACAGTGACTGACACCCTGTCATCGGGAGCAAGCCCCCTCCCACATGTTTGACTGAGTTAGACGCCGGTTTTTGGTAAGAGGCCATCGGCGCGGAACATCCCGCGAATCCCGCGTACCGCCTGGCGAATCCGGTCCTGGTTCTCGATCAGTGCAAAGCGCACATGGTCGTCGCCATATTCACCAAAGCCAATCCCCGGCGACACGCACACCTTGGCTTCGAGCAGCAGCTTCTTGGCAAATTCCAGCGAGCCCATGGCGGCATACGCTTCGGGGATCTTCGCCCAGACGTACATCGACGCCTTGGGATTCTCCACCATCCAGCCCAACTCATGCAGGCCTTTGACCAGTACATTGCGGCGCTGGCGGTACTGCTCGGCGATGTCTTTCACGCACTGTTGGTCGCCTTCCAGCGCGGCAATCGCCGCCACTTGCAACGGGGTGAAGGTGCCGTAGTCGTGGTAGCTCTTGATCCGCGCCAGGGCGTTGACCAGCTCTGCGTTGCCCACCATGAAACCAATGCGCCAGCCGGCCATGTTGTAGCTCTTGGACAGGGTGAAAAACTCCACCGCAATGTCCTTGGCGCCCGGCACCTGCATGATCGACGGGGCTTTCCAGCCGTCGTAGACGATGTCGGCGTAGGCCAGGTCATGCACCACCAGCACGTCGTACTGCTTGGCCAGGGCGATCACCCGCTCGAAGAAATCCAGCTCCACGCACTGCGCGGTCGGGTTGGACGGGAACCCCAGGATCATCATCTTCGGCTTGGGAATCGAACCGCGAATCGCCCGTTCCAGCTCGGCAAAAAAGTCCACGCCCGGAATCAACGGCACCGAACGCACCTGGGCGCCGGCAATCACGGCACCGTAGATATGAATCGGGTAGCTCGGGTTGGGCACCAGTACGGTGTCGCCCTGGTCCAGGGTGGCCAGCATCAAGTGCGCCAGGCCTTCCTTGGAACCGATGGTCACGATGGCTTCCGACTCGGGGTCGATATCCACTTCATAACGGTCCTTGTACCAGCGCGAAATCGCCCGGCGCAGGCGCGGAATGCCTTTGGAGGTGGAGTAACCGTGGGTGTCTTCACGCTGGGCGACGGTGACCATTTTTTCCACGATATGTGGTGGGGTCGGGCCGTCAGGGTTGCCCATGCTCAAGTCGATGATGTCTTCGCCGCGCCGACGCGCAGCCATCTTCAGCTCGGCAGTGATATTGAAAACGTAGGGGGGGAGTCGATCTATGCGCGCAAAGCGGCGCGGCAAACCTTGGTCGGCCATTGTTGCCTCGAAAGTACGTAAGCGCCCGGAACCGTCCGAGCGACGTCGGCCACTGCGGTGGCCTGCGGGGCAGACAATACGGTTGATGATGGCCAGTTGTCCAGATGCGTAGGAACAATTTCTACATGCAGTGCAATCCGGATATACCCCTATACTCAATACGGGTTTGTTCTCTCATAAGAAGGAGACTGTTCAGATGGATCAGCAGACGCAACAACCGTTAGAGCCGCGCATGGAAGAGGGCAAGGCCCTGGTGATCGCCGGGGTGCAAGGGCATTATTCGAAGGCCACCACCGGGGATATTCCCAAGTTGTGGGGCGTGTTTGACGAGAGCGTCAAATACATCAAAAAGCGTTTGGGCGGTTTTACCTACGGGGTTTGTCATAACCCCAGACACGATGAGTTCGACTACATCGCAGGGGTTGAAGTCCCCGCCAAGGGTGATGTGCCGAGCAATTTCGAGTTCATCGAAATCCCGCCGCATCACTATGCCGTGTTCGCGCACTATGGCGAGGTACACGCGTTGCCGCAGACCTACGAGCGGATCATGTTCGAATGGTTGCCGCATTCCGGGTACAAGGTTGCCGGCGTGGATTTTGAGCGGTACAGCGCGGATTTTGATGTGAGAAAGGGCCTCGGCACCGTGGAGGTCTGGCTGCCTGTGGAAGCAAAGGCCTGAAGCGCCGGCCGAAGATGATGGCGACTCTTCGGCCGTTTTTCCTGCGCGGGTATGCTCATGATCCAGCGTGCCCTCAAGCGTTGGTCGCTGTCATCTCAACGTGACATCTACTGCGGCTCCAAGCCCCGACTCAAACGGCGTTCATACCCGCCCCGGCCCTTGTATGCCTCCCCGCGATCCACCCAGCCCAGCCCCAGGTACAAGCCCATCGCCGCGACATTGTGCGTGTCCACCGACAACTCCAGCGCCTTGATCTGCGGCCAGGCCTGAAGCGCCGCCGCGGGTAGCGCCTGCAGGCAGGCTTTGCCAAATCCCCGGCCCTGTTGGCTGCGATCCACCTGTAACGCGTGCAGCGTGGCGCTGTGGGCATCGGCCCAATGGGGCAGGCATGGCGGGCATTTGAGCAGGAGGAAGGCCACGGGCACATCGTCGGCCAGCAGCGCAAAGCCTTTGATGCCGGGGCTGGGGTTGACCAGCAGGGTGTTGAGTGCGCAATACATGTCGCCGCAAAACGGCAACTGCTCAGGGTGAACTTCGATCGCGCCGACTTGCTGTGTTTGCACAGCGTTCAGCGCCTCGTAGGCGACAAGGCGGGTTTGCATCGGGGCGTCCGAACGGCTGCAAAGAAGGGCGCAGTCTATCGGGTTTGCGCGCTGCGAGATTTTTTTTCAGCGCGCTGTCGATCGGGCGGCGGGCCATTCGACTAAGGGTGTCTCTGAAGATTTTCACCCCCCAGGAGTATCGCCATGAACACTGCAATCCACACCCTGATCAAACAATGGAAACAAGCCGTCGTCGCCAAGGACATCGATAAGATTGTCAGCTTTTACGCCGACGATATCATCGCGTTCGACGCGGTTAGCGCCCTGCAGTTCAAGGGCAAGGCGGCCTACCGCGCGCACTGGCAGGCGTGCATGGAAGTCTGCCCCGGCCCCGGTGTGTTCGACTTCCATGAGTTGCATATCGTCGCCGCCGACAACAGCGCCTTTGCCCATTGGCTGGCTCACTGCGGTGGCACCGGCCCGGACGGCGTGCTCAAGACCTGCTGGATGCGCGTCACCGTCGGTTACCAGCGTGTCGACGGCCAATGGAAGGTGGTGCATGAGCATTGGTCGGCCCCCTTCGACATGGCCACCGGCGTCGCGCTGTTCGACCTGAAACCTTGAGCCCCGCGAACTATAGTCAGTAGTCCGAAAACGGAGAACGCCATGAAATACCTGTGCCTGATCTACAGCAACGAACAGGTGTTGCACACCGCGCCGGACAGCCCGGCCGACCCGGAGTGTTTCGCCTACGCGCAGTCCGTCCAAAAGAGCGGGCGCATGCTCGCCGCCGAGCCGCTGGAGTCGGTGAGCACCGCCACCACTGTGCGTATGCGCAATGGCAAGCTGTCGATCACCGACGGGCCGTTTGCCGAAACCAAGGAGCAGCTCGCGGGGTTTTACCTGATCGAAGCCCGGGACTTGAACGAAGCGCTCCAGGTCGCCGGCGGCATTCCGGCGGCCCGGGTCGGCAGTGTGGAAGTACGCCCCGTGCGCCAATTGAATCTCTGAACACAAAACACCCATAAACAGGAGGTTTACCCATGAACACTCAACCTGCCGAATGTGAAAGGTCCATTAAACCTGGGGGCGGCGCGCCCAATCGCCCGGTGACCCGGGATCTGCCCGATTGACCCCTCCGATCGAGACGATTTACCGCCGCGAATCACGGCGCGTGCTGGCGACGCTGATTCGCCTGCTCGGCGATTTCGACCTGGCCGAGGAAGCGCTGCACGAGGCGTTCCTGGTCGCCATGCAGCGCTGGGAGCACGACGGCGTGCCGAGCAATCCACGGGCGTGGCTGGTCTCGACCGGGCGCTTCAAGGCCATCGATCGCCTGCGCCGCCAGGCCCGTTTCACCCCGTTATTGCAGGCGCAGGCCGATGCGCTGGCAGCGGCCGATTGGGACGACGAAGACGTGGAAGACGACCGCCTGCGCCTGATCTTCACCTGCTGCCACCCGGCGCTGGCGGCTGACGCCCAAGTGCCGTTGACCTTGCGTGAAATCTGCGACCTGACCACCGAAGAAATCGCCCGCGCCTTTCTGGTCCCGCCGGCCACCATCGCCCAGCGGATCGTGCGGGCCAAGGGCAAGATCCGCGAGGCGAAGATTCCCTATCAGGTGCCGTCGCTGGTCGAATTGCCCGAGCGCCTCGACAGCGTGCTGCGTGTGATTTACCTGGTGTTCAACGAAGGCTACTCGGCGTCGATGGGCGCGGATCTCACGCGCGACGACCTGACCCGTGAAGCCATCCGCCTCGGCCGTTTGTTGCTGGAGTTGCTGCCGGAGCCGGAAGTCATGGGCTTGCTGGCGTTGATGCTGCTGCACGAGTCGCGCCGCCCGGCGCGGACCTCGGCCAGCGGCGAGTTGGTGCTCCTGGACGAACAGGACCGAGCATTGTGGGATGCATCCCTGATTGCCGAAGGCTGCGCACTGGTGGAGCAAGCGCTGACGACCCGGCGCTTTGGGCCCTATGGCTTGCAGGCGGCGATTGCGGCGGTACATGCCGAAGCGCCCAGTGCCGAGCACACCGACTGGCCGCAGATTGTCGGGCTATACGATGTGTTGCTCCGCGCCGTGCCGTCGCCCGTGATCGAACTGAACCGCGCAGTGGCGCTGGCCATGCGCGATGGGCCGTTGGCCGGGTTGCAACAGGTGGAGGCGATTCTGGCGCGGGGCGAATTGCTGGACTATCACCTGGCGCATTCGGCGCGTGGCGAATTCTGCCGACAATTGGGGCGGCTGGACGAGGCGCGGCTGGCGTATGAAAAAGCCCTGTCTCTGACCCGGCAAACCCCGGAAAAGCACTTCCTCGAACGCCGCCTGGCCAGCCTGACCCCGATCTAGCGTCCAACGCATTTCCTCTGTGGGACCACCAAGCGCTGCCTGCTCTGGACGAACTCAATCGAGCATCTGCCCCAACAACCAACTCCCCGCAGGCCCCGGCGGATATTGCCGCGACCACAGCGCATCCACCGCCACCGAGCGCGGCCAACTGCGCACGCTCAGTTCAATCAGCCCGGCATTGCCAAAGCGTTCCACCAACCAGCGCGGCAGTGCGGCCCAGCCAAAACCGAGCTGGGCCATTTCCATCAGCATCAGAAAACTCGGCGCCGACCAGACGCGGCCCATGGGGCGGGTTTCATTCGGGTTGATGATGCTCGCCAGGCGCAGCTCACGGTGTTGCTGCAACACCTGTTGGTTGACGCTTTCCAGGCTGGCCAAAGGGTGCGTGGGCGCGACGAACAGGGCAATTTCCGTGCGCTCTTCCACCGGCGAACGGCTCAGGTCGGGTGGGTAAACCTCCTGGGCCTCGACCAGGGCAATCTGGGCCCGGCCACTTTGCACCAGGGCTATCAGGTCTTCGCACTCGGCGATCAGCCATTCCAGTTCCAGGTCGGGGTAGCGTTGCTCAAAGGCCTTGAGTGCAAGTTCGAAGCGCTCCGACTGGTAGGTGTCGGACATCGCAATCGTCACTTTCGCCTCCAACCCCAGGGATAGCTGACTTGCCGCCAACGCCAGCCGACTGCTCGCCTCCAGCACCTGCTCGGCGCGTTGCAGCAGCACATGGCCCGCGGCGGTCAGCGTCGGCTTGCGGCTGCTGCGGTCGAACAGCAGCACATCAAGGTCAATCTCCAGGCTCGCCACCGCCGCGCTGACGGTGGACTGGCTCTTGCCCAGCTTGCGTGCCGCCGCAGAAAACGAGCCTTGGGTCGCGGCCTGAACAAAGGCCTGGAGCACTTCATGGGAAGCCATGACTATCGCCTTTATCGATGGTTATTGGTTATAAAGTATCGATACAAAACGCAATGATGGCAACACAGTCACTCACGGAGCCGGGGCATGAACCCTACCAAGTCGATTACTGAACGTGTGTGCCAGGCCATCGGTTTCGAGGCCCTGGCGTTGTTGATCTGCACGCCGTTGCTGGCGTGGATCATGGACAAGCCCGCGGTGGAAATGGGCATGGTCACCCTGGCAATCAGCCTGATGGCGCTGACCTGGAACGTGATTTTCAACGGCCTGTTCGACCGCCTCAAGGCACGCCTGCAACTGGCCAACAACAGCTGGACCCGGGTGCTGCACGCCTTGCTGTTTGAAGGCGGGCTGGTCCTGATGTGCGTGCCGTTGATTGCCGCGTGGCTGAACATCAGCCTGCTGCAGGCGTTTATCCTCGATATCGGCGTGTTGCTGTTTTTCCTGCCGTACACCTACGTGTACCACTGGGGCTACGACGTGATGCGCGAAAAGCTCTTACAGAAACATGCCGCCCGAAGCCTCGATCCGCTGGCCGGTGATCCAGTGGCTGCCGTCCGCCAGCAGGTTGGCAATGGCCCCGCCGATATCATCCGGTAACCCGGCGCGGCCCAGGGCGGTGTTATTGGCGACCATCGCGTTGAGGTTGGCGTTGTCGCGCACGGCACCGCCGCCGAAGTCGGTTTCGATGGCGCCCGGCGCGAGGATGTTGACGCTGATACCGCGCGCGCCGAGTTCTTTGGCCTGGTAGCGGGTCAGCACTTCCATGGCGCCTTTCATCGCCGCATACGCGGCATAGCCGGGCAGGCTGAAACGGGCGAGGCCGCTGGAGATATTGAGGATGCGGCCACCGTCACGGATCAGCGGCAGCAGTTTCTGGGTCAGGAAAAACGGGCCTTTGAATTGAATCGCGACCAGTTGGTCGAACTGCGCTTCGCTGGTCTCGGCAAAGCTGGCGTGGATGCCGATACCGGCGTTGTTGATCAGAAAGTCGAAATCATCCCGTGCGAAAACACGCTTGAGCACGCCGCCGACGGCTTCGACGAACGCGTCGAAGGTGGCGCTCTGGCTCACATCCAGTTTCAGCATGGCGGCGCGGCCGCCCCATTGTTCGATCTGCTCGACCACTGCCTGGGCTTCATCCGCCTGGCTGTGGTAAGTGCCGATGATATCCACGCCTTGTGCGGCCAGGCGCAACGCGGCGCTTCTACCCAGGCCGCGGCTGGCGCCGGTGATCAGTGCGATTTTGCGGGTCATGGTGCAGTCCTCTGAGGTGATCGTGGGAATGAGTGTATTTGTCCGCCTGTAACGTGATAAACAGCGGTAAAGCGAAATCACTGGCCGGAAAAAGCGAACAATCCCATGAACAAACTGGAGTTGCTGCGCACCTTCGTGCGCGTCACCGAACTGTCGAGTTTCACCGGCGCCGGCGAGAGCCTGGGCCTGCCGCGTTCGACGGTGTCCGAGCATGTGCAGGCACTGGAAGAACTGCTCGGCGCGCGCCTGCTGCAGCGCACCACGCGCAAGGTGCAGGCGACCCAGGACGGCCGCGTGCTGTATGAACGCAGCAAGGACTTGCTTGCGCACATGGAGGAACTGGAGGGCTTGTTTCGCCAGGACGAAACACAACTGACCGGACGCATTCGGGTGGACCTGCCGACCATGATGGCGCGGGATTTGATCCTGCCGCGCCTGCCGCATTTCATGGACGCGCACCCGTTGATCGAGCTGGAAATCAGCGCCACCGACCGTCAGGTCGACCTGTTGGCCGAGGGGTTCGATTGCGTGCTGCGCGTCGGTGCGCAGCCGGACCAGTCGGTGGTCGCCCGGTTGTTGTGCAGCATGCCGATGATCAACTGCGTGAGCGCGGGCTACCTGCAACGCTATGGCGTGCCGCGGACGCTGGCCGACCTGGCCGACCACCACTTGGTGCATTACGTGCGCCCGCTGGGTTCGCGCTCGGCGGGGTTCGAATACCTGCAGGGCAACAAGGTGCAGCGCCTGCCCATGGCCGGGCGGGTCACGGTCAACAGCACTGATGCCTACAAGTCGGCTTGCCTGGGCGGTTTCGGGATTATCCAGGTGCCGGCCCTGGGCATTGGCGATCAGTTGGCCAGTGGCGAACTGGTGGCGGTTTTGCCGGAATACCCGGCGCCGCCGTTGGACGTGTCCCTGCTCTATGCCGGGCAGCGGCATTTACCGCTGCGGGTGCGGGTGTTCATGGACTGGTTGGCCGCGACGCTGCAAGCCCAACTCTAACGCCGCGCCGACAACTGCTGCGGGGCCAGGAAGGCGTCGTGGAAGTAGTCCCGGAACGCCTGCATCGCCGGGGTAAATGCGCGCTCGCGGTGCCAGGCCAGGCCGACGCTCATGGGCGTCACCGGGTCGGTCACGGTCAGGGTTTCGATGCGCTTGCCTTCCAGGGACCAGGGCCGATGCACCAGGTCCGACAGGATCGCCACGCCGCTGCCATTGGCGACCATGCTGCGCACCGCTTCCACCGAACTGGTGCGCAGCCGCACCTTGGGCGTTTGCCCGGCCTGTTCCCAGTAGCGCATGGCACTGTGTTCGGCTTCGTCGACAGTCAGCAGGATGTAGGGCTCGCGGGCCACATCCGCCAGGCTGACGGCGCCGCGTTCGCACAATGGGTGATGGCTGGGCAGCCACAGGCGGCGTTCGGAGTTGAAGAGGATTTCCGACACGATATCCGCGTGGGTGAGGTTGGCGGTGAGCACCACCGCCATGTCGAACTGGCCGTCGAGCAGGCCGTGTTCGATGGCCTGGCGCTCCTGCTCGAACACCTCGATGGCCACGTCCGGGTGCCAGTGTTCCATGCGCTGCAGATGGTGCGGCAGGAAATAACCGAGCACCGTGTAACTGGCGGCGACCCTTAGCACGCCGCTGGCGCGGTAGTCGGGCAGTGGGCTGTTCAGCGCGTCGTCGACACTGCGCACGATCACATAGGCGCGGTTGAGAAAATGCCGCCCGGCGTCGGTCAGGTTCATGCCCTGCGCCGAACGCACAAATAATTGCACGCCGAGCATCGCCTCCAGTTCCTTGATCGCCGTGGTCACGGCCGATTGGGAGATGTTCAGGTGAATCGCCGCCTGGGAAATCTGGCCGATCTCGGCGGTGGCGACGAAGTAGCGGATTTGGCGCAAGGTCAGC
The DNA here is from genome assembly GCF_059423025.1 of Pseudomonas sp. GW704-F2. Taxonomy (NCBI): domain Bacteria; kingdom Pseudomonadati; phylum Pseudomonadota; class Gammaproteobacteria; order Pseudomonadales; family Pseudomonadaceae; genus Pseudomonas; species Pseudomonas sp. GW704-F2. The sequence continues at coordinate 77,130 of NZ_JBWKXO010000021.1, forward strand.
GACATGGCGATATCTGTTTTTCAGAAGATAGGCCATCTGATAATAGATCTTCCCAAGGGGTCAAGCCGCAGCCTACTTTTCAGCATCACCTTTGGCGGAGCGACTTTTCATGCAGGCAGTGGATTTCAATTCAGACATGGGCGAAGGCTTCGGCCCCTGGACGATCGGCGATGGCGTCGATGCCGAGCTGATGGCCTACATCAGCTCGGCCAATATCGCCACCGGCTTCCACGCCGGCGACCCCGGCACCATGCGCCGCACCGTCGCACGCGCCAAGCAACTGGGGGTCGCCATCGGCGCCCATCCGGGCTTTCGCGACCTGGTGGGCTTCGGTCGCCGCCATATCAACGCGCCGGCCCAGGAGTTGGTGGACGACATGCTCTACCAGCTCGGCGCCCTGCGTGAAATCGCCCGCGCCCAGGGGGTGCCCCTGCAACACATCAAGCCCCACGGCGCGCTCTACATGCACCTGGCCCGCGATGAAGACGCCGCGCGGTTGTTGGTGCAAAACCTGCAACTGATTGAGCCGACACTGTTGCTGTACTGCATGCCGAACTCGGTGATCTGGCGCATAGCCAAGGAACTGGGGCAGCCGGTGGTGCGTGAGTTCTACGCCGACCGCGAGTACGACCTGAGCGGCTCCATCGTGTTCACCCGCACGGTGCGCGCCCTCGACCCTGCCACCGTCGCGGCGCGGGTCCTACGGGCTTGTCAGACGGGTCTTGTACGCACCGTAGAAGGCGAAGACCTGTTTATCGAATTCGATTCCATCTGCCTGCACAGCGACACCCCCGGCGCCCTGGAATTGGTCGAAGCCACCCGTGAAGCCCTGGACCAAGCGGGCATTGCGGTCAGAACACCCGAATAAGATCGACCCCATACTTTTTTGCCTGCCTTTCTATAACGATTCCAAGAGGAACAGACATGGCTGAAACGTCCCCCATCCGCTACAGCTTCGGCGCCGATGAACACCTGTTCGCCGAGGTCAGCGACAGCATGTCCCTGGAGGCTTTCTTCAAAGGCATGGCCGTGACCCGCGCCGTGGAACGCCTGGCGTTGGACGGTGTGCTGGATGTGTGCCTGGCCAACGCCTCCTTCCAGATCCGCTTCGACCCGGACCGCATTGCGCCCCATGTGCTGCTCGACGCGGTGCAAAGCGCCGAAGCCCAGGCCGTGGCCGAACGCACCTTGCACACGCGCATCATCGAAATCCCGGTGCTCTACAACGACCCCTGGACCCACGAAACCCTGATGCGCTTTCGCGATCGCCATCAAGACCCCAGCGGCACCGACCTGGAATATGCGGCGCGGATCAACGGCCTGGCCGATGTCGACGCTTTCATCGCGGCCCACAGTGGCGCGCCGTGGTTCGTGTCGATGGTCGGCTTTGTCGCGGGCTTGCCGTTCATGTTCCAGATGGTCGAGCGCGAGCGGCAGTTGCAGGTGCCCAAGTACCTGCGCCCGCGCACCGACACGCCGAAACTGACCCTTGGCCATGGCGGCTGCTTTGGCTGCATCTATTCGGTGCGCGGCGCCGGCGGCTACCAGATGTTCGGCGTCACCCCGGCACCGATCTACGACCCGGCGCAGCAGTTGGCCTACCTCAAGGACCACATGGTGTTCTTCCGGCCGGGCGACATCGTGCAGTTCAAACCGATCGACCGCGAGGCCTACGACCTGGCCGTCGCCGAGGTGGACGCAGGACGTTTCGAGCTGCGCATCCGCCCCCTGGAATTTTCCCTGGATGCGTTTCTCGCCGACCCCATCGGTTATCCGAAAACCCTGCAGGAGGCGCTGGCATGATCAAGGTGCTCAAACCCGGCCTGGCGACCTCGGTACAGGACCTGGGCCGCGAAGGTTATTACCACCTGGGTATTCCGCCGTCGGGCGCGCTGGACCAGTACGCGCTGAGCGCGGCCAACCATTTGGTGGGCAACCCGCCGGGCGCGGCCGGCCTGGAATGCACGCTGATCGGTCCCGAGCTGGAGTTTCGCCGGGACGCCTTGGTCGCCCTCAGCGGCGCCTTGATGGCGCCGCGCCTGGACGGTGAAGTGGTCCACCAGGACACCGCGTTCCAGGTCCGCGCCGGGCAGGTGTTGCGCTTCGAATTTCCCCTGGCCGGTGCGCGTACCTATCTGGCGGTCGCCGGCGGCATCGACGTGCCGTTGGTGCTCGGCAGTCGCTCGACCTACACCCTCGGCGCACTCGGTGGCTTTCACGGGCGGCGGTTGCAGGCGGGGGATGAGCTGCCCATCGGCGAGCCCTGTGGGCAGGGGCGGGCGGGCAACAGCTTGCCGATGGCCTTGCGCCGGGCAGTCGGTGGCGATGTGACCTTGCGCGTGGTGCCCGGCCTGTATTACGAACGCCTGACGGCGGCGGCGAAAAGCAGCTTTTTTGCCGAGCCGTGGACGGTGGGGTCCGAGGCGGACCGTATCGGCTATCGCTTCAAGGGCGGCAGTGCGTTGAGCTTTCAGCCACGGGAGCAGCCGTTTGGCGCGGGGTCCGATCCGTCGAACATCGTCGACAGTTGCTACCCGATCGGCTCGATCCAGGTGCCGGCCGGGCTGGAGCCGATCGTGCTGCATCGGGACGCGGTGTCGGGCGGCGGCTACGCGATGATCGGCACGGTGATCAGTGCCGACCTGGACTTGATCGGGCAGATGCAGCCGAACCAGCGGGCGGGGTTTGTGGCGGTCAGCCTGGAGCAGGCGTTGGAGGCGCGGCGGGTGTACAAGAAGCGTCTGAAGGCAATGACCGGGCTCTTCAATACCTGAAACACCACCCAGCAAAATGTAGTGGGTCAGCAGAGTTTGGTGAACAGCCAGTAGCGCAGCATCGCCACCCTGGCCACTGCCACGCCGGCCAACAATGTGGGAGGGAGCAAGCCCCCTCCCACCTTTGATCCGGCGCTGGGTCAGAAGAGTTGGGTGAATAACCAGTACAGGCTACCCGACAGTAGAATCGCTGCCGGCAAGGTCAGCACCCAGGCCATCAGCAAATTGCGGATGGTCTTCATCTGCAAGCCGCCGCCGTTCGCCACCATGGTCCCCGCCACGCCGGACGACAACACATGGGTGGTCGACACCGGCAAGCCGAACATATCCGCAGCGCCGATGGTCAGCATCGCCACGGTCTCGGCCGAGGCGCCTTGGGCGTAAGTCATGTGCGTCTTGCCGATTTTCTCGCCCACGGTCACCACGATGCGCTTCCAGCCGACCATGGTCCCGAGCCCCAGGGCGATGGCCACGGCGATCTTCACCCACAGCGGAATGAAGCGCGTGGAGTTGTCGATCTGTTGCTTGAACAGTTGCAGCTTGCCTTGGGTGTCGGCGTCGAAGTTGCCGATCTTGGCCTTGTCCATCAAACGAATGGTTTCGCTGGTCAGGTACATGTCGTTACGCACGTTGCCTACGGCTTCGGCGGGGACTTTAGCCAAAGAGCCGTAGCCTTTGACTTCATCGCCGATCTGGCCGGCGAGGGCGGCGAGGGCCGGGATCAGTTCGGGTGTGGCGTCCTTGGTCCGCACGTAGGTCGAGAGGATGGGGCGCGGGTCGCCCGGCAGCGCTTGCGGCGCGCTTTTCATCAGCGCGACCTGGGTCACTTCAGCCACCGCGGCAAACTGCAGCGATTGTTCGGCGGGCATGGCGCGGTTCAGCGCATACGCCATCGGCAGGGTGCCGACCAGGATCAGCATGATCAGGCCCATGCCTTTTTGCCCGTCGTTGGAGCCGTGGGCGAACGATACACCGGTGCAGGTGAGGATCAGCATGCCGCGAATCCACCATGGCGGCGGGGTGTCGCCTTTGGGCGCCTTGTACAGCGCGCGGTTTTTCACGAAGGCGCGCAGGGCCAGCAACAGCAGGGCGGCGAAAGCGAAACCGATCAGCGGCGAGAGCAGCAGGGCGTAACCGATCTTGATCGCCTGGCTCCAGTCCACGCCGCTGGTGCCATCACGCCCGTGCATCAGGGCATTGGCCACGCCGACGCCGATGATCGAACCGATCAGAGTATGGGAGGATGAGGCCGGCAGGCCCAACCACCAGGTGCCGAGGTTCCACAGGATCGCCGCGATCAGCAGGGCGAAGATCATCGCGAAACCGGCCGAGGAACCCACCTGCAAAATCAGCTCGACCGGCAGCAGGGCAATGATGCCGAACGCCACTGCGCCGCTGGAGAGCAGCACCCCGAGGAAGTTGAAAAAACCCGACCACACCACCGCGAACTGCGGCGGCAGCGAGTTGGTGTAGATCACCGTCGCCACGGCGTTGGCGGTGTCGTGGAAACCGTTGACGAATTCGAAACCCAGGGCGATCAGCAGCGCCACGCCCAGCAGCAGGAACGGCGTCCAGGTGGTGACCAGCGTGCCCAGTTCGTGCATGTCGCGCATCAGGCTGTAGGCGGTGAACAACAGGCCCATCGCGAGCACGGCAAAGAAAATGATCACCGTCAGCAGGCCGGGTTTTTTGTCCAGCCTGGGTCGGGTATCAACGGATGACGTATGCGTTGAAGCTGTCAGGGAAGGGGTGGCCATGCAGTAACATCCAGTGTCGGAGAGGATGTCGCTCATGATCATTGCAGAATATTACAGAGATGCTGCGATAGATCAGTGTTTAGCGGATTGGATTGGCCGCTGGTCTACAAACGCACAGATTTTTTGAGCGCATGTGAGGGTCAGTAGTCGTTGCGTTTCCTGAAGGCCCAGCGCCCGGCAATCAAGGTAAAGGTCGCGACCAACGCCACCAGAATCCAGAAGCCTTCCGGGTCTTGGGAAAGCGGCACGCCGCCTACGTTCATGCCGAAAAAGCCGGCAATGATATTGATCGGCAACGCCAGCACCGTGACCACCGTCAGCGTAAACAGCGTGCGGTTGCTTTGTTCGTTGAGGTTGGCGGCGATTTCTTCCTGCAACAACTTGATGCGTTCGCCCAGGGCCGTCAGGTCGTTGATGATCAGCGCAAACTCCTCGGTGGATTTGCGCAGCTCCTTGACGTCTTCCTTTTGCAGCCACTGCGGCGGGCGGTTGAGCAGCCGCAGCAGCGAGCCGGGCTCCAGCGCCAGCAGGCGTTGCAGGCGCACCAGCACCCGGCGCATGGCGCCCAGCTCGGCGCGGTTGGTGGACAGGTGCGAGGAGAGCAATTGGTCTTCGATGTGGTCGACGCTGATGCTGGTCTTGCGCACGATCTGCGTCAGCACCTCGCCCTGGTCGCGCAGCAGGTGGACCAGTAGCTCCAGCGGCGAGCGGAAGTGCTCACCGGCCTTGACCGACGAACGCAACTTATCCACCGAGTGCAGCGGTTGCAGGCGCGCGCTGATCAGCAAGTGACTGCGGGCGCAGACCCACAATGTGGAAATATCCGACGAGACCATGCTGCTGAAGTTGAACACCACGTCGTTGACCACCGCGAGCAAGGCAGAGTCGACGTGTTCGATACGGGTGGAGCGTGAGCCTTCGTGCAAGGCTTCGAAGAATTCTTCCGGCAATTGCAGGTGCGCCAGCATCCAGCGCTCGCATCCGGCATGAGCCAGGTTCAGGTGCAGCCATAGAAACTCCTGCGGGTCTTGCGGTTGCTGCAAGGCTTGGAGAGCGGTGGCTGAATCAATCTGCTCACCCTTTTCGCCTGGGCGGAAACGGAAACCGTAAAGCAAGCCAAACAGATCGGAATCCTGGTGGCTGTGGTCGATGCTGTGGTTCATGGAGTCTCGCAGAGAAAGGACCTGTAGGACGTTTCACAGGTTCGCGTGAGCGAATCATTGCAAGGATGCTTGACAGTTTTGTGACAGTTTTCGACTTGATGACATTTTATTGACCGGCTATCGAAATGAGCTCAAGAAGTGTCTAGATCGGCCGATTCAGGGCACAACAACCGCTGCGGATGACGGCGCCTTCGACGACAGGGATGTCATGACGTATTTGCACCTTTTCCTTGTTTCGAGGCTTTTCCCGATGACTTTTTTACGAACATCCCTGCGGGCACAGATTTTGTCGCTGCTCGGCGGCAGCCTGCTGGCGATGCTGTTGATCGCCCTGGCCTGTTTCAACTTCCTTTCCAACGGGGTGCAGAGTTACCGCAGTTTGCTCGATGGGCCGTTGCTCACTTCACAGTTGATCGATGAGGCCAACCTGCAATTCAAAGTGCAGGTGCAAGAATGGAAAAACGTGTTGTTGCGCGGCAAGCAGCCGCAGGACCTGGAGAAATACTGGGGCCAGTTCCAGGATCGGCAGCGCGATGTACAAGGCATTCTCTCGCGGCTGGTCACCCAGACCGCCGGTGACCCGGCGCTGAGCCTGCGTATCCAGAACCTGCGTAAGGAGCACCAGCAGCTCGGCGTTGCCTACCAGAAGGGCCGCGATGCCTACTTGGCCGCCGGCGCCGACCCGAGCGCCGGAGACGCTGCGGTCAAGGGCGTGGACCGCGCCGCCAGCGAACAGATGAGCGCGCTGGTCAGCGACCTGCGTGCCCAAAGCACCCAGCAATCCCAGGTCATCAGCGCCCATGCCGAGCGCACGGTGATGGTGGGGCTGGCGATCATGTTGCTGTCCGGCGTATTGATCGGCCTGTTCAGCCTGTGGTTGATCAACCGCAACCTGATCCTGCCGATCCGTGGCTTGATCGAGTATGTGAGCCAACTGAGCCACGGCCGTTTTGCCGAGCGTGTCGCCAGTCGTCGCCAGGACGAACTGGGGCATCTGGCGGAGGCCGCGAACACCTTGCGCGACTTTTTGGCCGAAACCTTCAGCCGCCTGCAGCACAGTGCCACCGACCTGGTCCACGCCAGCGGTGAGTTGAATTCGATCGCCGGGCAAATGGCGACCGGCACCCACGAACAATTCAACCGTACCGACCAGGTGGCCACGGCCATGACCGAAATGTCGGCCACCGCCCAGGAAGTGGCGCACCACGCCGCCAGTGCGTCCCGCGCGGCCGATGACGCAGACCAATCGGCCCGCGAGGGCGGCGAAGTGATGAAAGTCACCATCGCCACCATCGGCCAGATGCGTACTGAAATCCTCAACACCGGCACCATCATCCGCCGCCTGGAAACCGACAGCGTGCGGATCGGCAAGGTGCTCGAAGTGATTCGCGGGATCGCCGAGCAGACCAACCTGCTGGCGCTCAACGCCGCGATCGAGGCGGCACGGGCGGGTGAGGCGGGGCGCGGGTTTGCGGTGGTGGCCGATGAAGTGCGCAGCCTGGCGCAACGCACGGCGGCGTCGATCATCGAGATCAATCAGATTATCCAGGCGGTGCAAACCGGCGCGGTCGATGCGGCCGAGGCGATTGTCACTGGCCAGTCGTGCAGCGATGACAGCGTGGAAAAAGTCACCCAGGCCGGCGCGATGCTGGCTCACATCACCCAGGCCGTCGAAGCGATTCGCGACATGAACCGCCAGATCGCCACGGCGGCCGAGGAGCAGACGTCGGTGGCCGAGGATATTTCGCGCAATATCACCCAGATCACCACCGTGGCCACCGCCAACCTCGACAACGTGAAGCGCACCGAAGCGGCGAGCCAGAATCTGCGTGGTTTGTCCGGCGAATTGAACGAGGTGACGGCGCGACTGAGCGCTTGATCAAGCGCCCATAAAAAACCGCGCCACCCGAAGGTGGCGCGGTTTTTTCAGGGTTTGACTCAGGTGTCTTGCTTGTCTTCGAGCACGGTGCCGGTCTTGGCGTCGAGTTTCACTTCAAAGCGCTTGCCGGCGGTGTCGGTCAGTTCAACTTCGTAGACCAGGACGCCGCTGTTGTTGTGGTCCAGCTCGGTGTCGGTAATCTGGGCGCCGGCGTGTTTGGCCACGGCGGCGGCGTTGAGCTTGTCGAAAGGCATCACGGCACCGGATTTGAGCAGACCTTCGATATGATCCGGGCGGACATCGGCCTGGGCCAGGCCGGCGGCCAGGGTCAGGGCGGTCGCGGCAAACAGAGCAGTCAAGGTTTTCATGGTGTGTATCCTTTTTCGGTGAGCTGTTTAAGTGGCGCCAGATTAACCGGCGCAACTTAATTCATCCTTAATGGCACACTGACTCGCTCAGTATTTGTGGTCGTTCAGCAGGTCCTGCACGCTGGACGACGGCCAGCGCTTGTAGAACTTCAGCAGTTCGGCGGCGCGGTTGGTGAAGATACCGTCGACGCCGGCGTTCATCACTTTCTCGAAGTCCACAGGTTCATCCACGGTGTAGACGTGTACCAGCAGGCCCTTGTCGTGGGTCAGCTTGTTCATTCCAGGCTTCACCAGGTCGGTGTAGCTCTGGTCGCCAAGGGCGGTCAGCTCCGCCGACGGGCCCGTGCCGATGGCGCCGAGGCTCTTGGCTTCGTCGACCCACTTTTCGAACTCGGCGGCGTCCTTGGGCTCTTGCTTGGCGTAGTAAGCGGCCTTGGTCGCTTCGCCGGATTCGGCGAAGGTTTGCTTGGATTTCGGCTCGATGCTGCCTTCACCCACCCACAACAGCAGGATTTTAGGGGTGTTGGGCATTTCTTTCTGCAGCTCTTTCAGGCTGGCCGTCTCGAAGGTCTGCAGCACTACGCGCCCTTTGCCCTGGCCGACACCGGTGTTGCTCTTGCCCAGCTTGGAGCCGGCGGAGCTCAACCAGCCTTTGTCCAGCAGCTTGTTTTTCAGGTCGGCTTCGATGCCCGGGAATTGCTTGGGCTCTTTGGTTTCGATGTACAGGCCCGGTTTGTGCTGCGGGTTGCCTTCGGCGATCTTGATGATGTCGTCCAGGCTGAGGATTTTCAGGCCGACGAAGCCCGGGCGGGCGCGGTCCGGGTAGGCGGCGTTGAACCAACTGCCGGCGTCGAGGGTTTGCAGTTCTTTCCAGGTGAACTCGTTGGCCGGAGCGTCTTTGCGCTCGGGGAACTTGGTGGCCACGTCGGTGGTGCGTTGCAGGTTGTTGTCGTGCAGGGCGAACAGCACGCCGTCCTTGCTGCGCTGCAGGTCCAACTCCAGGTAGTCGGCGCCCAGGTCGCGCGCGACCTTGTAGGCTGCGGCAGTGGACTCGGGGGCGTCGTAGGACGCACCGCGGTGGGCGATCACCGCAGGGTAGGGAATGCCTTCGTTAGTTGCCAATTCAGCCGGGCTGATCGGGTCGGCAGCCTGCGCCTGGCCAAGGCCAAGCATCAGGGCGAGCAGCAAGGCACTCTTGGTGAACGTGACAGGCATATGTGGAGTCCTTTCGTGGAGGGAGCTTTGAGAAGGCTTCCTTTTTAACAATTGATAACGAAAGGCGCTATCACCAAACCGACATTAACGTGTGTGCGCGCTAATTTTCTGGGTTTTTTTTGCGTGGCTTTGCAGTACTCTTGCCGCGAACCGCCCCGTAAGAGGGCAGTACTTTCCGCCACGCGTGTAAACCATCTTTCCAGTCCCTGTGGGACTTTTCAGTGAGGTTTACCATGCGAATCACCTCCGAGCTTATCTGCCAGGCCGCCGACCAGCTTCACGGTTTTGTCGGCCTCAACCGCAAGACCGGCCAGTACATCGTGCGGTTCAGCGAAGACTCCTTCGGTATGGATGTCGCCGATGACGGCATCATCCCCACTGCCGAATTTGTCTGGCTGCCGGCCCCCGAGCACGTCATGACGTTGTCCCGTGAGCGTCTGCAACTGCTGCTCGATCAGAACATCGACGACCGCATCAACATCACCGAGCCGCTGCGCGTGTACATGCGGCGGGTGGAGATCCCGCAGATCAGTGCGTTGCGCAGTCTCGTCAGCTAGCCTGAGCGGCGTTTTGGCATCGATGAAGATCAACGGCGGGAGGGCTTCCGGCTGCCGTTCAGTTCTGGAATGTATAGGCCCGCTCCACCTTGCATACGCGGGAGTGAAACGCCGAGTACCAAGTGGAACGCCCCTGCTCGCGCACCGCCCGATGCTCGGCCTGTTGTTTCCAGGCGAGGATGTCGGCTTCGCTGCGCCAGTACGATACGGTGATCCCCAGGCCATCCTCCCGCGCCGACTCAACCCCGAGAAAGCCCGGCTGCTCGCGCGCCAGTTCCAGCATGCGCGTGGCAGCCTCAGCGTAACCGTGGTCACCGGCGGTGCGCAGTGAGCTGAAAATCACTGCGTAGTAAGGCGGGGCGGGGGTGTGGGCAATCATACCGAGGTCTCCTGGCAGGCTTTGAGCAGAGCGATCGCCAGCGGCGGCGTGACGCCTTTGAGGGCGGCGCGTTCGGGTTGGAACAGCGTGGCGACAAAGAACGGATGGTCCAGCAACTCCACCGCGCGCAGGTCGCCGGCGGAGTCGTGGCCGCAGGGGATCAGAGCACCGTCCAGCAGCGCGCTGGCGAAGTCGGGGTTGATGCCGTAGCGGCAGCGATAACCTTCGTGGATATCGCGTGTGCCGTAGGCGTCGGCGATGCGCGTGTAGGCGGCCAGGCGCACGGTGTCGGTGGCTTCCACCAGAGAACAGCTCAGTGGCGCGATCACCGCACGTGGGGCGTTGGGGGCCAGTTCGCCATGTTCGGCATCGGCCCAGCCCAACACATTGCGGGCATATTCCAACACCGCGTGTTGAAAACCGCCGCAGGTGCCGAGGAAAGGGCGCCGCTGCTCGCGGGCAAAACGGATCGCACGCAGTGCGCCGTCGATGTCGCGGTACGGGCTGGCGGGCACGCACCAAAAGCCATCGAAACCCTGCAGCGCGGAGGTGGTGTTGAGGGTGTCGGTCTCCAGCCATTGCGTGCGAACCGTCAGGCCCAAGGCGTCGGCGGCCTGTTGCAGCGCCACGGGAATGGCCTGGTGCGCAATGACATCGGGGTTGTAATCGCCGATCAGGGCGAGGTGCAGCGTGCTGGCGTTCATCTTAGGCATCCCCTGGCTTGTTGTGTCCTGACGCGCACTATAGATTGGCGTTCACGCAATCAATATTGGCGTTTACCCACATGCTCAATGCGCTCACGCACTATCGAATCGATTACCCCGACCTGTCGCTGATCCTCGCCCTGGTGCGCGGTGGCACCCTGGCGCGGGCGGCCGCGTTGTTGCGGGTGGATGTGTCGACGGTGTTCCGCGCCGTGCGGCGCCTGGAGGCCGCGCTGGGCCAGACGTTGTTTGAAAAAAGCCGCGCCGGTTACCTGCCCACCGGCCTGGCCAGTCATCTGGCGCAACAGGCCGAACGCGCCGAACAAGCCCTGGAAGCGGCGCGGGTCGGCGTCGAGCAAGGCGGTGAAGTGATCAGCGGCACCGTGCGCCTGACCTGCACCGACTCGGTACTGCAAGGCTTATTGTTGCCGGCGCTGGCGCAGTTCATGCCGGATTACCCGGCGCTGACCCTGGAGCTGAGCACCTCCAATGACTTCGCCAACCTCAGCCGCCGCGATGCCGACATCGCCTTGCGCCTGACCCGGACACCGCCGCAGCATCTGGTCGGACGTTGCCTCGGCACCGTGAGGTATCAGGTGTGCGCGAGCACAGATTTTGCGCGTCAGCACGCAGGACGCGAGCTGGCAGAGCTGGCCTGGATCGCACCGGATGATTTCCTGCCCGATCATCCCACCGTCGTCTGGCGCCGCGCGCAGTTGCCGGGTGTGCGTCCCGGCTATCGCTGCAACAGCATGTTGTCGGTCACCGAACTGGTGCGGGCAGGGCTGGGCGTGGCGGCGCTGCCGGATTTCCTGCTGGATGAACACCTGCAACCGCTGGGCCCCGCGTTGGCGGGGCATGACACGGCGCTATGGCTGCTGACGCGCCCCGATTGCCGGGCATTGCGCTCGGTGGTGACGCTGTTTGATCAACTGGGGCGGCATGTACGACTGAGCCCCTGAGACCGGCAGGCATGGGGTGCTTAAGGTTTTCGCACAAACTGCGCATGCATTTCACACGTCAGGGTATCGATACGCTCGGTCAGTTGCTTGGTCATTTCCGTCAGCCGAGTGTTCTGCTCCAGCAGTTCCAGCAACTGTTTGCTGGTGTTCTGCGCCTCGGCCTGGCGCTCGGCATTGGCGACGGCCAGCGCTTCACGGTGCTGCGCGTCGGCGTCGGACTGGGCTTTGTCGCGCGCGGCCTGGCGTGTCTGGGCCAGCAGAATCAGCGGCGCCGCGTAGGCCGCTTGCAGGCTGAAGGCCAGGTTGAGCAGGATGAACGGGTAGACGTCGAAGTGCGTGACGCCGCTGACGTTGAGCGCAATCCACACGGCCACGATCAAGGTTTGCGCACCGAGGAACATCGGCGTGCCGAAGAAGCGTGCGAAAGCCTCGGCCTTGAGGGCGAAGGTGTCGTTGCCAAAGGTCGGCGCCAGGTGCGCGTGGCGTCGATGGAAACGCAGATGATCGACGGGGACGGCTTTGGGGTTGTCGGGGGTTGGGCTCATGGCAAACTCGGGTCATCAATGTTTAAGACAGGTGGCCACTATAGCCTTGGCGACCTGTCTTACGCATGAATAACCCGAGGACAACCTGGGGTGCCTACGAGATGCCGTATGACCGCCTCAGGCGGAATGGGCGACCGCGTAGTTACTCGCATTGACCCGGTTGCGCCCGGTGTCCTTGGCGGCGTACAGCGCGCGATCCGCCGCGTTCAGCCAGGTGGCGGCATCGGTGAAGATCCGTTGGAAATCGGCGAGGCCGATGCTCAGGCTCACGCGCAACTCGGGGATCTGCGGGTTGCGATAATTACTGAAGTTTTCGCGGATACGCTCCATCACCCGTGCGGCTTCTTCCAAGGGCATTTGCGGAAGAATCACACAGAACTCATCGCCCCCGTAGCGTCCGGCCAGATCGTTTTCGCGCAGGTTGCGCCGTATCTCCAGGCTCAGTTGGCGCAGTACGGCATCGCCGACGATATGGCCGTGAGTGTCATTGATTTGTTTGAAGTGATCGATATCGATCAGCGCGATGGTGGCGTGGCTTTGCTGCTGCCGGCACTTGTGGAACTTGAGGTGCAGCAGATCTTTCCAGGAACCGTGGTTGAGCAGGCCGGTGAGGCTGTCGGTGCGGCTCAGGGCGCTGAGGGCACGTTTGTGTTCCGACAGTTTGATCGCCAACTCGTAGCAGACCATGCCGATGGCCATGGGGTACAACGTCAACATCGGCAGGCAGGTGTAGACCTGCAGCAGGCTGACGTCGGGGTTGAACCGCACGCCGAACAGCGCCCATGCCACCCCGATCCCCACCCCTTGCGCGAGCAAACCGCGCAGGAACAGGCGCTTGCCGCCGGCGGCGAAGTTGTTCATGGTCATCATCGAGAGGATGGTCACGGCCGTCAGCGGCGTGAACTGGGCGGCGGCGGCCCAGAAACCACCGCACAACGAGTCATACAAAATGTTGCGCTGTTCGGCGTGGTAGGGGAAGGGTGAGCGGATTGACAGTTGGTACGCCACATGTGCCCACGCCAACCCATTGAACAGCAGGAACGCCCACACCCAGCCCGGCATCGCGAGCGGGTACAAGCCGCCGATGACACTGATGCAGCCGATACCCAGGCCGATGATCCTTGGCTTGTAAATACGCCTGGCAAATGAAAGCCCTTTGCCTCGTCTGTTTTCCATAGATTCCCAGGTCAGCTCTTTTTCACAGATTCAGCCGCGCGCGTGTGCAGGGATAACCGTTGATCGGATAATGTGTGTGAATATTGTCGATTATTCATGTAGGAATAATCAGTGTCCTTCCAGGCCATTCGCGCAAAACAGAGGGCAAATAGGCCAAAAACGACCAGGTATGTCGCGTCTGCAACGGTCGTTTACTGCGGGCGGCGAGTATCGGCGTCGTAGCAGGCCAGAAACATATCGATTGCCGACTCGATCACGCGGGCTTGGTCGGCGGCGTCGAGGGTGGGTTGGCCGAGGGTGATCTGCGGCCAGAAGGCGAACGCCTTGAGCAGGCTTTGAATCTGGTGCGCGGCGAAGGCCGGGTCGGTACACGTGAGCCGGCCGTCTTCCTGGGCGGCGCGCACCCATTGAGTGAAACCTTCTTCGCGCATGCTCAAGCGGTTGACCATGTCCTGGACGCGCTCCGGCGAGTGAATGGTGGCGGCGATGGCGACCCGGGCCAGGTCGAGGAAGTTAACGTCCGACATCATCTTCATCTTCGCTTCCAGCAACCCGCGCAGTTGTTCACGCAGCGGGCGGTCGCCGGCGTAGCTCACGTCGAGTTGCGCGACGCTGCTGGTCCAGAGTTGGTTGAGAATTTCGGCGAACAACTCTTCTTTGCTGGGGAAGTGGTTGTACACCGTGCGCTTGGAAACGCCGGCGGTGGCGGCGATCCTGTCCATGCTGGTGACCTCGAACCCATTGACCCGAAACTCTGCGATGGCGGCGGCCAGGATGGCTTCGCGTTTGCGTTGGGTGAGGCGTTGAGGCGCAGTCATGAACAGTGATCGACTCTAAAAGGAAAATTACACTCGGTAGTTTACTTGCTCCGGGTTTTGTTGCAATCTTGAAACTACACTGTGCAGTGTAATTCCATGAGCGGTCCGTAGGAGTCACCTTGTAATGGCCACGATTTCAACCCGTCTCGATTCCTCGCCTGTGGTACGCAAAGCTGCCGAACAGGAGCAAGGCACCTTCAGTAACCATGCTCCCGTACAGCGCGCCGGCTTCGGCAGAACCTTGCGCATTTTCTGGAAGATGCTGTTTCACAAGCCGCGCAGCACGCGGCCGGTGGGGGATATTCCGGTACATTCGCTGACCCGCGAACAGCTGTCGGCCGCCCCCGACCACAGTGTGTTCCGCCTGGGGCATTCCACCGTGCTGCTGAAAATGCGCGGCAAATTCTGGCTGACCGACCCGGTATTCGCCGAGCGCGCTTCGCCGTTCAGTTGGGCCGGCCCCAAGCGATTCCATGCGCCTCCGATCAGTCTCGAAGACCTGCCGCCGTTGGAAGCGGTGATTCTTTCCCACAACCATTACGACCATCTCGACCGCAAGGCCGTCATCCAACTGGCCGACAAGACCCGCTACTTCCTTGCGCCGCTGGGCGTCGGCGACATCCTGGTGAAGTGGGGTGTGGACGCCGGCCAAGTGCGGCAGTTGGATTGGTGGCAGGGCAGCGAAGTCGATGGCATTCATTTTGTCGCCACTCCCGCGCAGCATTTTTCCGGGCGTGGTTTGTTTGATAGCAACCAGACGCTGTGGTGTTCCTGGGTGATGATCGATGGCGCGCGTCGCGTGTTTTTCAGCGGCGACACCGGTTATTTCGACGGCTTCAAACGCATCGGCGAACAGTACGGGCCGTTTGATCTGACGCTGATGGAAACCGGTGCTTACAACGTCGACTGGCCCCATGTACACATGCAACCGGAGCAAACCCTGCAGGCGCACATCGACCTCAAAGGCCGCTGGCTGCTGCCGATTCACAATGGCACCTTCGACCTGGCCTTCCATGCCTGGCACGAGCCTTTCGACCGTATCATGGCGTTGGCGTGGGAGCGCAACGTGTCGATTACCACACCGGCCATGGGGCAGGCGTTCAGTTTGAACCAGCCCGCGCGAGGTGTCGCGTGGTGGTTGGAGGTGGAGGTTCAGAGCGGTAAGGAAGCGCTTGTGAACTGACGGTTGGGGAAATCGGAAAAAAAGGAATTTTCAAGGTGTTGCAGGCCTACGACAAACGCCAGATGAGAGTGCGATGATCTCGGGAAGGTCAATTTCCGGGAGTCGGCTCTGATGGACAATAAATGTGGGAAGTCTTTGCTATCGCCTATGTCTTGTCGGCGGGAAGCGTTTTTACCCCCCTCTGCGGAACCGGTTTGTTTGGCGCAGGCGCCCTCCAACGCTCACGTCGAAACGGGGACCACTACGGCACTGGGCATCGGCTACGTCCCCGATGCACATCTTGGTGCCGGCGTCGTAATCCCCGGCTATAACGTGCCGGCCTTGCCTCTGAAACCTGTGCGCGACCCCGCGCTGTCATTGATCGCCTTGAGTGGGGTCGAGCCCACTGAATCGGGCAAGGTGGAAGCTGCCTTGGTGCAACACTCCAGCAATTGCGCCGTCCCCTACACGTTGGCGGGCACTCGCGTGGGGTTCGCCGACCGCCTTGTGCGTGGCAATGATCAGGAGCCGATTGAACACAGCGCATCCTTCCTGGAAGCGTTGGGTTTCCTGCGTCAGGCCGGTGCCCAACTGGTGGCGGTGCCGGCAGAGCGGGCTGATGACGGCCTGCGCTTCACCCTGCATTCGCGCAATGAAATCGATGAGCGTGTGAGTGAGTATCGGCTGGATGCGCTGGTGTCCGAGAGCCATAGCGCTGCATTCCATGCCGCGTGCTGGAGTGGCTACCCGAGCCTTGGTGAGCCGCTGGGGGACGGGGCGACGCTGTGGTTCTATGGCGCACAGTGGTCGAAAGACTCGCTGAAGGTGCTGGTGCAGGGCTATCGCAACGCCCGTGGCCTGACTAATGGGTAGGCAAAGCTACCAACTGCGCTGAACAATCCCACGGTATGAACAACCTGCGTCGCGCAGCCTGGAAGGAGGGGGGTTTTTAGACTGGTGTACGGATCAATGTGGGTCCTTCATCACTTCTTACGCCTTCCGGGAGGTGCTTCATGTTGGGTATTGGTTATGGCATGGGTGTGTTTGTTCACCAGGTGCAGCGAGTGCTGCCTGCGCAGTCTTCATCGGGGGCTTCAGCGCCGGTTCCCCCGGGAACGGAATACGCCAGTGTGCGTGAGCTCGGCGAGCAAATGGCCCGGCCGGGTGGGCTCACTTCGGCGAATCTGGTTAGTTACCTGCAGGAGCGCATTCATAAGCTCGACCCCAAATTGAGCTCGATCATTGAACTGAACCCCGAGGCCTTGCAGATCGCCCGCGAGCTCGATCTGGAGCGCGCCAATGGCAAGGTGCGTGGCCCGCTGCATGGCATTCCCGTGTTACTCAAGGACACTATCGAGACGGGAGATACCCAGCAAACCAGCGCTGGCGCCTTTGGCTTGGTGGGCAGTGCGGCGCCCAAGGATGCCTTCATCGTCGAGCGCTTGCGCGAGCAGGGGGCCGTGATCCTGGGTAAAACCAACTTGACTGAACTGGCGGGCTTTCGCGGTGGCCCCGATGGTTCGAGTGGGCGGGGCGGGCAGACGCGTAACCCGCATCAAGCGGGCGCAGAGGTGGGTGGTTCGAGTTCGGGGTCGGCCGCCGCGGTCGCCGCAGGCTTCGCCCCCTTGGCGGTGGGCACCGAGACCAATGGCTCGATCATCGTGCCGGCGGCGTTCAACGGGGTGGTCGGTTTCAAGCCCGGCGTGGGTTTGTTGAGCCGCAGCGGCATCATTCCAGCCAGCCATCGGCAGGACACGCCGGGCCCGATGACGCGTTCGGTGTTTGATGCTGCATTGATGCTTAACGCGATGTCGGGCAGGGACCCTCATGATGCCGCCAGTGTGGATGCGCCCCAAGGGATTGATTACACCGCGTTGCTCAAGCCCGGTGCGTTGCAGGACAAACGTATCGGCTATCCCGTGACCTTTTCCGCGAATGGCGAAAGCTTACCGGTGGACAACAGTCCGCAATTTCGCAAGACGCTTGAAGTGCTTCGCGCGCAAGGCGCGGTTCTGGTGCCGGTCGATATGCGCTTGGCCGACGCATCACGCTATGGCGAACTCTTGTACGCCGATGTGAAGGATGAGTTGAACGACTACCTGGCCAAGCGCGAGGGGTTGCCGGTCAAGTCGGTGTCCGAGTTGATCGCGTTCAATGAAAAGCGCGATGGCACCGACACCGATCACCAACCGACACTCAAGGAGATCAACGCGTCCACCCTCACCGCCGATGAGCGCCAGCCGTTATGGGACGCAATGATCGAGGATTTTCGTGGCACGGTGGATGAGCTGATCGCGCGGGAAAACCTCGACGCCATGGTGTCGGACTTTGATACGAACAGCTACTTCGCGGTTGCGGTGGCCGGCTACCCAGGGATCAGCGTGCCATCCGGGAAGAATGAGGACGGCGTGCCGACCAGTGCGTACTTCTTTGGTGCCCGTGGGTCTGAACCCACACTGCTTGCTGTGGGCCATGGCTATGAGCAGGCGGCACAGAAGGTCGCCAAGCCCAGCCTCTAAGCCGTCAGGCAATGTTCACACCCAGGCGTGGCCAACGTTGGGGTTCGCACTCAGCGCCTTACTGCGCCTGCGGGGTTGGTGAATCAATTGACGTCGCTGTTGAACCCATCAATCGAGACAGGATGTTTTGTGCAGCGGGTTCCGTTGCGGCGGCTCCCAACTTGCGCGCACGCATCCCCCAGCCAGGCGCAAACCCTGGGAAAAACACCAACCCCTCGGCTTCCAGGCGAAACGCCAGGGTCAGGCGCACGTCGTCGTCCACGGTGCCCTGGGTTTCAAACCGTTGAATCGCATCCACCGTCACACCGGCCTGGCGCGACAGCTCTTCGCGGCTCCAGCCGAGCATGACGCGGGCCTGCACGCTGTGCTTGGCGGTGAATTGATGCAGGACGATCTGCTGTTCTACGAAAGAGCTCATTGCCAGAGAGGACATGGGGTGTCTCCAGGGTTCGACGGGGAGGACAAACTATACTGTGTTTTTGTACAGTTGTTTTGACCGCTCATCAACTGGAATTTTCTCCGGCGCCGACACCGTTCTATTTTGAGGCTTGCACGAGGGTATTCGTGTGCGAGGTCGGGCACGGTCTCGGCTAACCCGCCTCAGCCGCCGGCACTTCGCGAATAATCAAATGATCCAGATTCTCGATATCGGCGCTGAACACCCCAAACGTCTGCTCGGGGTTTTTCTTGCTGGGCACCTGTCTAAGTGCCGGCGTCACCCCGTAAAAGAAGCAATATAACGGCCGTGCGCTGCTGGCCGCGGCCTTGATCTGCTCGAGGAACGCTGTGCGCTTGCGGTAATTCTCGATGAGTTTCTTGCTCAGGTAGACGTTGACCGAGTAGGGCTTCTTGTCGAGCCAAACCTTCTTTTCGAAGTCGATGCGAAAGCTGTTGGTGTAGTCCTTGATCGCTTTGATCCGGCCCCAGTAGATCAGGCCCTGATTGTCCTGCAGGTACTCAATCTTCTTGAAAAACGTCCAGTACGTCGCGGTATGGTCGCCGATCTTCAAGGGCATCGCCTTGAGCTTGTCCTTGTCGTCGAGGTTCGACACATAACATTCCACCGGGTGTGCGAACACGCTGGTTTTATCCGGGGTGGTGTCGTTGGCGCCGACAGACGCGCTGGTGCGGGTTGAAGGGGGCTTCGCCGGGGCTTGTGGGACTTGCCCCTCAGTGCCGGCCTGCGGGTTTTTACGCGGGTAGGTGCGCCGGGTCAGGACGAATTCCGATGGGAAGTGTTCCTCGCGCTCGTCCTCACTTTCGCCCGTGGCAGGCTTGTGGCTGCTGGCGTAACGGCAACCCTCGATGTGCCGGGTGCCTGGGGTGTTCTTGAAATGCGGGGTGCGTCGGTAGTTGACGTTTTTTGCGTTGAATGTGCTCAGCACATTGCCTGCGTCAAAGGCCGCGCGGCATGTGTCGTTGGGGCAGAGGAAACGGTCCGTGTCGGAGTCGTAGGCGTCGGTTTCGTCGAAATTCAACTCTCGCACGTCGTAGATCGACAGCTTGTCGTCGAGACTCAGGCTGTAGGCCGTGTCGAATTTCATGGGCTCGGGTCCGTGAGAGGTTTGGCTATTGATAGCCGGATATTACGCAGATGTCGCTAGGAAACCGCAACCTCGCGTATCCCAGCGAGGCTGCGATGGCATCCCCCACCGCCCCTATCAGCGCTGCAACCTGGCCTGCTGCTTCTTCCCATGAAAATGCCGAAAATGCGCGTCCTGCGCCGCCGCCAACAACTCCCGATCCCCACGCGTATCGCCCCAGGCCCTGAGCCGATACTCCCCCAGGTCGCCATACACCGCTTCAAGTCGCAGCACCTTGTTCTCGCACCGGCAGTTGTTCCCGGTGAGCTTGCCGGTCAACACGCCGTTGACGACCTCAAGTTCGGTCCCGATCAACTTGATCCCAAGCCGATCGGCAAACGGCTGCAGCACCAACGCCGGCGACGCCGAACACAACGTCACCACCGCCCCCGAGCCCAGCTCCTGCTCCACCGACAACACCCCCGCCGGCCGCATCAACCGCGCCCAACTGCGCTGGCAGTACTCCTCGGCCTTCTGCTGCACCCACGCCTTCTCCACCCCGGTCATAAAGGTGCGGATCAACTGCGCCTTCAACTCGTCCCGGCTGATCTGCCGCACCAGAAACCGCAGCCCAGGCACCGCCAGCTTGACCATCCGGCCATAGAACTCGCCGGCGCCAAAGGCAAACTTGAGGAAGGGCACGAAACTGTCGTGATGGGTCAGGGTGCCGTCGAAGTCAAAGACGGAAAGTACTTTGGCATCAACGGGGCCGGCTTCGAGCATATCTGGGTTCACGGGGTGGCCTCGGTCCTGGCTAGTATTGATTGAGAATGCATCAGCTGTGACCGCAAGAGTTTACTCCTGTATCAATCGGCCGATTGTCGAGTAGAGCCCAGCGGTGAATTCATCCCGGTCATTCGAGCGGTGACAGTGCTGATAGCAATTGGCGGACAAGGCTACAGCATTGGTGATGCGATCCGAACCCTTCGTGATGGACTGCAAAAAATGGCAAAACAAACACTTCAAGTGGTATGACCGAACCTTAGCCCGCCTGATGGTCTTTAGCGTCTTCTGTTTCGAAATGCCTCGAAATGAGGAAGACACCCATCCTGATACAGCCTCCCCGTCGGGCCTTGGTTGGCGTCCTTCAAGCGATGAGCTCCTGAGCGGTCATCATCAGCTCAGTACCGACCCGATTTTTTAACGTATCGATGAATCGAGTAACTTTTGCATCGATGAACTGACGTGATGTGTAGACGGCGTAAACATTACGCTCGTAGGTATGGTACTCGGGCAAAACACGCACGAGCCTGCCTGAACGCAAGTCCTCAATGGCTGAAAAACCGGCCAGCAAACCTATGCCTGCTCCCTCTCGAATGGCGGCTGCCATTGCGTCCATATCATTGACGCTGAAACTCGGGCCTTTGGGGGTAAATACCGCATCCCCGGTCTTGCTCTTTAATTGCCATTCATCCCGCACATAATCGACGGTGCCCAACAGCAAACACTGATGATCGCTGAGATCTTCTGGCGTTACAGGGGCAGCGTGTTGCTCCAGATATGCTGGAGACGCCACCAGCACACAATGGCTGATGCCGATCTTTTGGCTGACATACGCTGAATCTGGCAGCGTTCGGGCAATCAGAATCGAGACGTCCAGTTGGTCTTCCAGGAGGTTAGGCATTCGCTGAGAAAGCATTAAGTCCACGGTGACATCGGGGAATTCCCGGCGGTAATCCAGCACGGCCGAAGTAACCAACTGCCGTGCTAGCCCCGGCACACAATGCACACGCAACGTCCCCCTGGGTTTCAACGCGGCGTTGCTCGCTTCGGCTTCTGCATTTTCAAGGTCTGCCAGAATTTTGGTACAGCGCTCATAAAAGCGCCGGCCAGCGTCTGTCACCGAAAGGCGGCGGGTCGAGCGCTGTAACAGGCGGGCGTCGAGCACGTTTTCAAGCGCGGAAACCGCACGCGAGACATTGCCGACCGTAGAGTCCAGATGGTTAGCCACCGCAGTAAAACTGCCCATCTCAACAACTTTGACGTACACGGACATGTTCGTAAGCTTATCCATCCAACTCTACCTGTCGATCTGATTGCAAACGTTCTTCACTGCCGAAGTCCGCACCCCAAAAAACAATCGAGCCTGGAACGACGAGCCAGGCTTGATTGCCGCATGACGTGGGCGGTATTTGCAGATGCTACACGCTCCTGGCGGTGCTCGATATTACCTCCAGGCACAACAATGATTCCCTTCTGGTCGGCTAAATCAAACGGTTCGTACTCCATAGACTTGGTTGCACAGGGCGCCTGAACACGGCAACCCAGGCGCTGAGTCTTGTACGAACTTGTTGATAAACCAACCGAAGGGCAACCTCATGAACACGTCTTACGACCCGCTTTATCTCTTTATCGGTGGTGAATGGATCAGTGCCGAAGGCCGCGCGACCGCCGCTGTCGTCAACCCCGCAACCGCACGTGAGATCGGGCGTGTTCCACTCGCCACCGCAGGCGACCTCGATCACGCGCTCGAAGTGACTCAACAGAGCTTTGAACAATGGCGCCAGACCGTACCCGACAAGCGCGCAAAAATTCTCAAACGCGCTGCCGATCTCATCCTGGAACGGGCCCCACACATCGCCGAGCAAATGACGCTGGAAGAAGGCAAACCGCTTGCGGAAAGCCTGGATGAGGTCACGCGTGCGGCTGAATACTTCGAGTGGTTTGCCGAAAGCGCGCGCCGTATCGATGGGCGTGTAGTCCCGGCCAATCGTCCCGGTGTGCTGCAAATGGTAAAACGCCAAGCCATCGGCCCTGTCGCTGCGTTCACGCCCTGGAATTTCCCGGCCATTACACCCGCCCGCAAGCTCTCGGCAGCCTTGGCCGCAGGTTGCAGTGTCATCCTCAAGCCAGGGGAAGAAAGCCCCTCCACCGCGCTGGCCCTGGCGCGTGCTCTCGACGATGCAGGATTGCCTAAAGGCGTGTTGCAAGTGGTCTTTGGTGTGCCGGACCAAGTTTCCAGCCACCTGATCGCTTCTCCCATCGTTCGCAAGGTGACCTTTACCGGTTCGGTCCCCATCGGTCGGCTGCTATCCGCTCGTGCTGCCGAGGGCGTCAAGCCCATCACCCTTGAACTGGGAGGACACGGGCCGGTGCTGGTATTCGATGACGCAGAAATCGAAAAAGCAGCCGTCGAAGGCGTTGCCAATCGGTTCCGCGGGACTGGCCAAGTCTGCATCTCGTCAACGCGCTTTCTGATTCAGCGTGGCGTCTATGAAACGTTTGTTGAGCACTTTGTGACGGCCACCCTCGCGTTGAACATTGGCGATGGCCTGACGCCCGGCACCCAGGTTGGGCCGCTCGCCAATCCACGGCAGTTGGCCAAGATGGAAGAGCTGGTGGCAGATGCGGTTGCCAAAGGCGCACGCGTGTTGGCCGGTGGTAAACGCCTGGAATGCAGCGGCTACTTTTTTGAGCCCACCGTGTTGGCGGATGTGCCTATGCATGCCCGAGTCATGCATGAAGAACCCTTCGGGCCTATCGCCGTGCTGATGCCATTCGATCACTTGGCTGATGGTTTGAAGGAGGCCAATCGTCTGCCTTACGGGCTTTCAGCCTACGCGTTCACGTCTAGTGCTCGAACGGCCATTGACGTCGCTGACGGGTTAGAGGCCGGGATGATCGGGATCAACCAATACCGCATCGTCGCCACAGAACTTCCCTTCGGCGGCATGAAAGAAAGCGGCCACGGTTCGGAAGGTGGCATTGAAGGCATCGAGCACTACCTCACCCACAAATTCATCAGCCAGGTTTAAGGAGACAGCATCGTGTCCAATCTCAATTTCAGCAGTCCTCGTGAAGCGGCTCGGGCGTTTACCCCAAAGCTGTCGCAATTCGTTGATTCGACGTTGTATCCGCAGATCTGGAGCGATCCGGCATTGTCCCCACGCGACCGCAGCCTGATCACAGTGGCCGCATTGATTGCCGGTGGTCACTCTGAAGAGTTGCCCGCGCATCTGCGACGGGCGCTGAGCAACGGGGTGACCCATGACGAAATCGCCGCCGCGATCACTCACCTGGCGTTCTACGTAGGCTTTCCAGGCGCCATTACCGCCTCTGCTATCGCTAATGCCACGTTTACCGAACCGGAGAAAAATTGATCATGAAAGCCATCAGCATCAGAGCATTCGGCGCGGCGGACGTACTTGAACTGGCAGATGCTCCCAATCCACACCTGCGCCCAACCGATTTGCTGGTACGTGTCTATGCCGCTGGCGTGAACCGTGCGGACCTGACACATCGAACGGGTGGCTACGGCCATCCGAATTTCGGTGACTCGCTGATCATCGGGCTGGAGATCGCCGGTGAGGTGATTGGCAAAGGTGATTTGGTCGCGGGTTTCGAGGTTGGAGATCGAGTGATGGGGGTCGTCGGAGGTGGGGCCTATGCCGAGCTTGCGCGTATCGATTACCGCATGGCCATGCATATCCCTGCGCAGCTGGACTATGTGCATGCCGCGGCTATTCCCGAGGTCTTCGTCACGGCCCATGAAGCGATGATGCACCTGGCTCGGCTCAAGTCCGGCGACTCGGTATTGATCCACGCCGCCGCAGGCGGTGTGGGATCTGCCGCCGTTCAACTGGCCTACGCCACCGGGGCGACGGTGTATGCGACAACCGAGGGCAGCAAGCTGGCGCGTGTCGAGCATTTAGGCGCGGATATTGCCATTGATTACAGGACGCAGGATTTTGCTGAAGTCATCGCAGCCAAAACCAATGGTCGAGGCGTTGATGTCGTCATCGATTTCATTGGCGAGCCCTACTTTGCACGCAACATCGCTTCTCTCGCTCATGGCGGCCGACTTGTTCAGGTCGGTATCCTGGGCGGAGGCGGTAAGGTGAGCGTAGAACTGGAACACATTCTTTACCGTCACTTGCAAATCATCGGTACAGTCATGAAGTCGCGTACACAGCCGGAGAAGCACGACATGATCAAGCGCTTTCGCGAGTATTGGCTTGATCGCTTCGATGGCGCTGGAAGTTTGGAGCCGGTCGTCGACAGTACTTTCCCGCTGTCACGCGCGGCCGATGCCCATCGCCGAATGGAGTCGTCTGAAAACGTTGGAAAAATCATCCTGACGATGCAGCCTGCGGACTTGGTTTAAGTGCGAGGGCTAAAGAGGGTGGCATAGAGGCTTCGTTGGCACAAATATGCGGGCACCGTCACCCTTGATGCTGGCGTTCTGATGGGGATTTGGCCGGATTACAGGTAATCCATCTGCTGTTCCAAATCACTGAGTTTTTTGCAAAAAAAAGAGCTGCCAATGGGCAGCTCCTTTGTACCGTTAAAATCAATCCCAGCTCAACGCACCGCCAGTTTGGTACTCGATCACACGGGTCTCAAAGAAATTCTTCTCTTTCTTCAAGTCCATGATCTCGCTCATCCATGGGAACGGGTTAGTCGTCCCTGGATACTCTTCCTTCAAACCGATCTGCGACAGACGACGGTTAGCGATGAACTTGAGGTAGTCCTCCATCATCGCCGCGTTCATGCCGAGTACACCGCGTGGCATGGTGTCGCGCGCGTATTCGATCTCCAGCTGGGTCCCTTGCAGGATCATCTGGGTCGCTTCTTCCTTCATCTCGGCGTCCCACAGGTGTGGGTTTTCGATTTTGATCTGGTTGATCACGTCGATGCCGAAGTTCAGGTGCATTGACTCGTCGCGCAGGATGTACTGGAACTGCTCGGCCACGCCGGTCATTTTGTTGCGGCGGCCCATGGAGAGGATCTGGGTGAAGCCGCAATAGAAGAAGATGCCTTCCAGTACGCAGTAGTAGGCGACCAGGTTGCGCAGCAGTTCTTTGTCGGTGTCGACGGTGCCGGTTTCGAATTTCGGGTCGGAGATGGAGCGCGTGTATTTCAGGCCCCAGGCGGCTTTTTTCGCGACCGATGGGATCTCGTGGTACATGTTGAAGATCTCGCCTTCATCCATGGCCAGCGATTCGATGCAGTACTGATAGGCGTGGGTGTGGATCGCCTCTTCGAAGGCCTGGCGCAGGATGTACTGGCGGCACTCCGGGTTGGTGATCAGGCGGTACACGGCCAGGACCAGGTTGTTGGCGACCAGCGAGTCGGCGGTGGAGAAGAAGCCGAGGTTGCGCATGACGATGCGACGCTCGTCGTCGGTCAGGCCTTCGGGGTTTTTCCACAGCGCGATGTCGGCGGTCATGTTGACCTCTTGCGGCATCCAGTGGTTGGCGCAGCCGTCGAGGTATTTCTGCCAGGCCCAGTCGTACTTGAAGGGCACGAGTTGGTTGAGGTCGGCGCGGCAGTTGATCATGCGCTTTTCGTCGACAGCGACGCGGGCGGAGGCGCCTTCGAGCTCGGCGAGGCCTTCGGCGATGTCGAGTTTGTCGAGGGCAGCCTTGGCGCGGATGATCGCGGCGGAGTCGTTGGCGGTGACGGCGCGGGCTTCGATGGCGGCAGCGGCGCCGGCACCGTCGAGGCGGTCCATGTTGGCTTCGGTGGCGTGGCCGGCGTTGGCGCCTTTGACGGCGACTTCGCCGTCTTCTTCTTTGTCGAATTCGTCCCAGCTCAGCATGACGTGTCGTCTCCTGCGTGAGGGCTCGAAGGTGCCCGTGTGAAACCGGATGGTTGGGGGTTCACACGGCCCTCGGGCCGCGGTGGATCTTAAGGAATCGTTTGTTGCAACAGCTAGCGCAGGCATTAAACGCAATGGGGTGAACGGGTGCTCTGCGTGAGGCTTGAGGGGCGGAGCGATAGATGCATGCTCCTGCGGAGGCCTCAGGTCGGCTCTTCATCCCAGTGTAAAGGGATATTGCAGGCCCGATTTACCCGCGCATTATAGGGAAAAAAACGGCTTTGTGTTGTGGCAGATGCGCTCGGATTGCTGACAAAACGCCTGGTATTCGAGCCAGAGCGAGGGTTTACAGGGGGTTGGTGCAGGAGGATTTTTTTGACGGACGGTGGGCTATTTATTGCGGGGGGTGGCGA
>NZ_JBWKXO010000022.1:0-101667 GCF_059423025.1 Pseudomonas sp. GW704-F2
GCGTTTCTGTAGGAGCTGGCTTGCCAGCGAAGGTCGTTAACGATGACGCGCGTCGCCAGGATGAACGCGGTGCCTGGACGTTTTTCGCCGGCAGGTTCGCAGGTGTGCTTTTCTGTAGGAGCTGGCTTGCCAGCGAAGGTCGTTAACGATGACGCACGTCGCCAGGATGAACGCGGTGCCTGGGCGTTTTTCGCCGGCAAGCCGGCTCCTACAGGTCGGTTCGCAGCCCTGCGTTTCTGTAGGAGCTGGCTTGCCAGCGAAGGTCGTTAACGATGACGCGCGTCGCCAGGATGAACGCGGTGCCTGGGCGTTTTTCGCCGGCAAGCCGGCTCCTACAATCGGTCGCTGCTAGACGGACAGGTAGCGGCTGATGGTTGCCTCGTCCACCCGGTCCCGGGTTTCTTCGATCACGAAGCGGCCCTTTTCGATCACCAAAAAGCGGTCGGCGATTTCCAGGGTGAACGACAGCACCTGCTCCGAGACCACGATGGTCAGGTCCCTTAAGTTGCGAATCTCCTTCAGCGTGCGTGCGATGTCCTTGATGATCGACGGCTGAATGCCCTCCGTCGGTTCATCCAGCAGCAGCACCTTGGGGTTGGTCGCCAGCGCCCGTGCAATCGCCAACTGTTGCTGTTGCCCGCCGGACAGGTTGCCGCCCTTGCGCGACTGCATGTCGTAGAGCACCGGGAACAGCGCGTACAAGTCCTCCGGCACCTTGCCCCGCGCCGAGGCAGGCAGGCCGGTCTGGATGTTTTCCAGCACCGTCATGCTCGGAAAAATCATGCGGCCCTGGGGGACGTAGGCAATCCCGCGTTCAACCCGTTCATGGGTTTCCAGCGCCGACACATCGTGCCCGTCCACGCTGACCTGGCCTTTCCACTGCGGCAGGATGCCCATCAAGCTCTTGAACAACGTGGTCTTGCCCATGCCGTTACGGCCCATCACCGCGACGATCTCGCGCTTGGCCACGTTCAGGTCCAGGTCGTGGAGGATCTGGCTCTGCCCGTAGCCGCAGGACAACTGGTCGATCTTGAACATGCCGGACTCCTCAGTGGCCCAAATACACTTCGATGACTTTCGGATTACTTTGCACCGACTCCATGCTGCCCTCGGCGAGTATCTTGCCCTGGTGCAGCACCGTGACCTTGTGGGCGATGCTTTTGACAAACTCCATGTCGTGCTCGATCACCAGCACCGAGCGGCCCTGGCTGATGCGCTTGAGCAGCTCGGCGGTTTGCGCGCGTTCGTTGACGCTCATGCCGGCCACCGGTTCGTCGAGCATCAGCAACTCGGGGTCCTGCATCAACAGCATGCCGATCTCCAGCCACTGCTTTTGCCCGTGGGACAGCAAGTCCGCCTGTTGTTGCAGCAAATCGCCAAGGAAGATCTCCCGCGCCACCTCTTCCACCCGTGCGATCACCTGGGCATTGCGCTTGAAAAACAGCGCACCCCAGACCTTGCGCCCGGCCGGGTAAGACATCTCGAGGTTCTCGAACACCGTGAGGTTTTCGTAGATCGACGGGTTCTGGAACTTGCGCCCGACCCCGGCGCGCACGATGTTGTATTCGCGCATCGTGGTCAGTTCCTGCCCGTCGAACTGGATGCTGCCGCTGGTGGCGCGGGTCTTGCCGCAGATCAGGTCGAGCACCGTGGTCTTGCCGGCACCGTTGGGGCCGATGACCACGCGCACTTCATTGCGGTCGATATACAGGTTGAGGTTGTCGACCGCCTTGAAGCCGTCGAATGACACGGTGAGACCTTCGATGGCCAGCACCGGTTTGTTCATTTCAAAGCCGACGGCGGTCATGGCTGGGTCTCCAGGATTTTGCTTTCAGTCTTGGGCTTGACCAGCGGCGCCACGGCTTTCACCGGTGGTTGACGGCGCAGCAGCCGGGCCAATGCCTGCCGACCATGGCTGTCCCACAAGCCGGCCAGGCCATTGGGGAAGTACATGACCACGGCGATGAACAGCCCGCCCATCAGGTACAGCCACAGCTCGGGAAAGGACTCGGAAAAGTAGGTCTTGCCATAGTTCACCAGCAGCGCGCCGTACACCGCGCCGAGCAGCGACATGCGCCCGCCCACGGCGGCAAAGATCACCATCTCGATCGACGGCACGATGCCCACGAACGACGGCGACATAAAGCCCACCTGCAACGCGAACATGGCCCCGCCAATCGCCGAGAACGCCGCGGCCACGCAGAACACAAAGATCTTGAAGCTGGCCACGTCATACCCGGAAAAGCGCACGCGCTCTTCCTTGTCGCGCATCGCCATCAACAACCGGCCAAGCTTGGACGCGAGGATGAAGCGGCCGATGAAGATGCAGCCGAACAGCAACCCGGCGTTGATGAAGTACAGGAGCAGCTTCGCGCTGTCGGTGCGCAGGTCCCAGCCGAGCAGGGTCTTGAGGTCGGTGATGCCATTGACGCCGCCGGTCAGCCCTTGCTGGCCGACGATCAGCACGGTGAGGATCAGCGCAATCGCCTGGGTCACGATGGAGAAATACACATCGCCCACGCGCCGCTTGAACAAGGCCATGCCGATAACGAACGCAAGCAGCACCGGCACCGCAATCACCGCCACCAGGGTAAAGCTGAAACTGTGAAACGGTTGCCACAACCAGGGCAGTTCGGTGATCTGGTTCCAATCCATGAAGTCCGGGATGCCCGGCGTGGACTGGATCTTGGTGCTTTCCGGGTCGGACGCTTCCAGCTTGAGGAACATCGCCATGCAGTAGCCGCCGACGCCGAAGAACACGCCCTGCCCCAGGCTGAGAATGCCGCCATAGCCCCAGCACAGCACCAGCCCCACCGCGACAAACGCGTAGGTCAGGTACTTGCCGACCATGTTCAGGCGAAACGCATCCAGGGTCAGGGGGAACACCACGAGAATCAGCAGCGCCAGCAGCGCGATGCCGATCAGGTTTTGCTGGCCGCCCAGCAGCTTGTCTAAAGCCTTCATCTGCTCGCCTCTACTTGCGCACTTTGATGGAGAACAACCCTTGCGGGCGCAGCATCAGGATCAGAATCACCGAGGACAAGGTCAGCACCTTGGCCATCGAGCCACTGAGGAAAAACTCCGACAGCGATTGCGTCTGGGCGATCACGAACGCCGAGGCAATGGTGCCGAACAGGCTTTGCGCGCCGCCGAACACCACCACCAGAAAGGTGTCGACGATGTACTGCGAACCCGCCGTCGGCCCGGTGGAACCGATGGTGGTGAACGCCGCACCGGCCACCCCGGCCACGCCGCAACCGAGGGCGAAGGTCATGCGGTCGACCTTGCGCGTATTGATCCCGACCGCGCGGCTCATCAGGCGATTCTGCACCGTCGCACGCACCTGCAGGCCCCAACGCGAGCGGTACAGCATCAGGAAGATCGCCGCCGTCAGCAGCACGGTCAGGGCCATCATGAACATGCCGTTACGCGGGATTTCAATCGCGTCGGTGAAGTTCACCGAGCCCATCAGCCAGGCCGGCGGCTCGGCGCTGACCTCCCGGGCGCCGAACACCGAGCGGAAGGTTTGCTGCATCACCAGGGACAGGCCCCAGGTTGCCAGCAAGGTATCCAGCGGCCGCTTGTACAAGCGGCTGATCATCGCCCATTCCACCAACCAGCCCACCGCGCCGGCAACGAGGAACGACAGGGCAATGGCGAAGAAGAAGTAATAGGGTTGAAAACTCGGCGCAAAGTGCGCGGTGAGGCTGGAACACACGTAGGTGGTGTAGGCGCCGATGGTCAGGAATTCTCCGTGGGCCATGTTGATCACGCCCATCTGGCCGAAAATGATCGCCAGCCCCAACGCCATCAGCAACAGCACGCAGAACACGGACAAGCCGTTGAACCCCTGCATCGCCGCGATGGCTCCAAATTCCGATAGCCATTCCATGATGATGGTCTCCTGAGAGCGGGAGGTGATAGTTGGAATGCGATGTGCTTTTGCTCTATGTGGGAGGGGGCAAGCCCCCTCCCACATTTGAATCGGTGTGCTTGAAGGTTATTGGTAACCCTTTGGAAACGGGTTCGGTTCGATCAGATCCGACTCGTAGATCACCTTGAACTGGCCGTTGGGCTGCACTTCACCGATGCGCGACTTGCTCCACAGGTGGTGGTTCTCGTGAATCTTCACGTAGCCTTCGGGCGCGGTTTTCAGTTCGATGCCCGGGGAGGCGGCGACGACTTTATCCACGTCGAAACTGCCGGCCTTCTCCACCGCCGCTTTCCACAGCCATGGGCCGAGGTAAGCCGCCTGGGTCACGTCGCCGATCACCGCATCCTTGCCGTACTTGGCCTTGAAGGCTTCGACGAAGGCTTTGTTGTTCGGGTTGTCCAGGCTCTGGAAGTACTTCATCGAGGCATAGAAGCCGGCCATGTTTTCGCCGCCGATGCCGAGCAGTTCGTCTTCGGTCACCGACAGGGTCAACAGGGTTTGCTTGGACGCATTCACGCCCGCCGCGTTGAGCTGTTTGTAGAACGCCACGTTGGAACCGCCCACCACGGCGGCGAAGACCACATCAGGCTTTTTCAGCTTGACCTTGTTGATCAGCGAACCGAACTGGGTGTTGCCCAGCGGGTAGTAGTCTTCGCCGACCACGGTGCCGTGCAGTACGTTTTCAATGTGCTTGCGCGCGATCTTCATCGACGTGCGCGGCCAGATGTAATCGGAGCCGACCAGGTAGAAGGTCTTGGCACCTTTGGTCTTGGCGATCCAATCCAGGCTGGCGAGGATCTGTTGGGTGGCTTCCTGCCCGGTGTAGATCACGTTTTTCGACTGTTCCAGGCCTTCGTAGAAGGTCGGGTAGTAGAGCAGGCCGTTTTCTTTCTCGAAGATCGGCAGCACGGCTTTACGCGAGGCCGAGGTCCAGCAGCCGAACACGGCGGCGACTTTGTCGTTGACCAACAGCTTCTTGGCCTTTTCGGCGAAGGTCGGCCAGTCGGAGGCGCCGTCCTCCTGGATCACTTTGATCTGGCGTCCCAGAATCCCGCCCGAGGCGTTGATTTGCTCGATGGCCAGGCGTTCGGCCTGGATCGAGCCGGTCTCGGAGATAGCCATGGTGCCGGTGGCCGAGTGCAACTGGCCGACGGTGACTTCGGTCGGCGTCACGGCCAGGCCTTCGTTGTCGGCCAGCACGCCCTGGCTGAACAGCGCGGCCGCCAGCAACGACAGGGCCAACAACGGTTTGGAGCGGATCAATCGTGGTTCCATGGGGCGACTCCTCTGCAATGAGGGCTCCAGCATGGCGGCAGCAGGCCAGCGCGGGTATACGCAGCCTGACGTAACGCAGTACGTCATTTGACGTATGCCGTTGCGCACCAATGCAGGGCAGGATCGCGTCCGCCCAGCCACCGCTGACCCATGTGGGAGGGAGCTTGCTCCCGATGGCGATGGGTCAGTCAACTGATTAGCGACTGACACAGCGTCATCGGGAGCAAGCTCCCTCCCACATTTGGCTCCCAGCGCAGTCGAGGGCATGGAACTTGCTCACTCCCTTCGTCCACTCTGCGGAGCCTCACCATCGTGCAATCCCCTCCCGGCACCCAGCGCATCGTCAAGATCCGCCGCGACTACAACTCTTGGGTCGCCGACGAGACCATGGAAGACTACGCCCTGCGCTACACCCCCAAATCCTTTCGCAAGTGGTCGGAGCTGCGCATCGCCAACACCGCCCTGGGCGCGGTGTCGTTCCTGGCGCTGGAGGCGATCGGCGGCGTCTTGGTGCTGAGTTACGGCTTCACCAACACCTTCTGGGCGATCCTGGCCATCAGCCTGGTGATCTTCCTTACCGGCCTGCCCATCAGCTATTACGCCGCCCGCTATGGCGTGGACATGGACTTGCTGACCCGTGGCGCCGGCTTCGGCTATATCGGTTCAACCATCACCTCGCTGATCTACGCCAGCTTCACCTTCCTGTTCTTCGCCCTGGAAGCGGCGATCATGGCGCTGGCACTGGAGTTGTATTTTCATATCCCGCTGGCCTTCGCCTATGTGATCTGCTCGCTGCTGGTGATTCCGCTGGTGGCCTACGGCGTCACGCTGATCAGTCGCCTGCAACTGTGGACCCAACCGCTGTGGCTGTTTTTGCTGGTGTTGCCCTATGGCTTCGTGTGGTGGAAAAACCCCGACGCGTTCAGCGACTGGACCAGCTTTGTCGGGCGCAGCGGCGACGGCGGCGGTTTCAACCTGCTGGCGTTCTGCGCCGCCTGTACCGTGGCGCTGTCGCTGGTGACGCAGATCGGCGAGCAAGTGGACTACCTGCGCTTTCTCCCGGAAAAGACCGCCGCCAACCGCAAGCGCTGGTGGGCCGCCCTGCTCTGCTCCGGCCCCGGCTGGATTATCCCCGGCGCGTTGAAGATGTTTGGCGGCGCGTTCCTGGCGTTCCTTGCCCTGCAACATGAAATCCCCATGGAACGCGCCGCCGAGCCGACCCAGATGTACCTGGTCGCCTTCCGTTATGTGTTCAGCTCGCCGGAGTGGGCCCTCGGCGCCATGGTGCTGTTCGTGTTCATCTCGCAGATGAAGATCAACCTGACCAACGCCTACGCCGGCTCCCTGGCCTGGTCGAACTTCTTCGCCCGCGTCACCCACAGTCACCCCGGGCGCGTGGTGTGGCTGGTGTTCAACGTGGCCATTGCGTTGATGCTGATGGAGCTGGGCGTGTTCGATGTGATCGATCAGGTGCTGGGGCTGTACGCGAATATTGCGATTGCCTGGATCGGTACATTGGTCGCCGACCTGGTGATCAACAAGCCCCTGGGACTGTCGCCCAAACACATCGAGTTCAAGCGCGCGCACCTCTACGACATCAATCCGGTGGGTGTCGGCTCGATGCTGATTGCCTCGCTGCTGTCGATCCTCGCCCACTTCGGCCTGTTTGGCGCCCTGGCCCAGGCCGCGCCGCCCTTTGTCGCCCTCGGCACGGCGCTGGTGATGGCGCCGCTGTTGGCCTGGATGACCCAGGGCAAGTACTACATCGCGCGCACCAGCGACGCCCAATTGATTCACCCGGTGGCACCCGCCACCCATGCGGTCTGCGGGCTGTGCAGCAACCCGTTCGAGACGGCGGACATGGCGTTCTGCCCGGCCTACAGCACGCCCATCTGTTCGTTGTGTTGCTCATTGGATGCGCGCTGCGGCGACCGTTGCAAACCCCATGCGCGGCTGGTCAGCCAGTTCGAAGGCGTGCTGCGCCGGTTGCTGCCCAACAGCCTGATGCCGCGCCTGCATACGCGGCTGGCCCATTACCTGGGGCTGTTATCGGTGCTGGTGCTGCTGCTCGCCGGCGCCCTGGCCTTGATCTACGTGCAGGCGGCCCAGGGTTTGCCGCATTCCGAGACCTTGTACCAGGCGTTCTTCAAAGCGTTCCTGACCCTGTCGGTGCTGGCCGCCGTACTTGCCTGGTGGGTGGTGCTGACCCGCGAAAGCCGCCGCGTCGCCCAGCAGGAATCCGACCGCCAGACCCTGCTGCTGATGCAGGAAATCGACGCCCACAGCCTCACCGACCAGGCCCTGCAACAGGCCAAGGAAGCCTCGGAAGCCGCCAACGCCGCCAAGAGCCGCTACGTCACCGGGCTGTCCCACGAGCTGCGCACACCGCTGAACAGCATCCTCGGTTTCACCCAGATCCTGCAGCGCGACAGCGCCATGCCCGAGCAACACCAGGACGCGCTGGCGACCATCCTGCGCAGCGGCTCGCACTTGCTGTCATTGATCGACGGCCTGCTCGACGTGGCCAAGATCGAGGCCGGCAAGCTACGCCTGGAACTCACCGAAATCCCCTTCCCCGAACTGATCCACGACCTGGAGCAGATGTTCACCCCCCAAGCTCAGGACAAGGGCCTGCGCTTTCGCCTGGACTGCGTCGGCAAGATCCCCGCCGTGGTGCGCGGTGATGAAAAACGCGTGCGCCAGATCCTGATCAACCTGCTCGGCAATGCGGTGAACTTCACCGACAGCGGCGAAGTGTGCCTGCGGGTCAGCTACATGCGCGAGACCGCCAACTTTGAAATCATCGACACCGGCATCGGCATCGACCCCGGGCAGATCGAGCGGATCTTCCAGCCGTTCGAGCGCGGCGACCTGATGCGCCAGGACAAAGGCGTAGGCCTGGGGCTGACCATCACGCGCATGCTCACCGCGCTGATGGGCGGCGAGCTACGCGTTACCAGCGAGCTGGACAAGGGCACCTGTTTCCAGGTGCGCCTGTTCCTGTCCCAGGTGCGCGCGCCGCAGGCGGTGGTGCATGTGGAACACGACATCATCGGCTACCAGGGCGCACGCCGGCGCATTCTGGTGGTGGACGACCATGTGGACCACCGCAAGGTGCTCAGCGGCATGCTCACACCTCTGGGCTTTGAGGTGATCCAGGCGAGCAACGGCCAGGATGCAATTCGCCAGGTCGCGCTGCTGGCGCCGGACCTGATCCTGATGGACCTGTCGATGCCGACCCTGGACGGCCTGGAAACCAGCCGGCTGATCCGCCGTAATGCGCTGTCCACCGCGCCGATCATCGTGATCTCGGCCAACGCCTTTACCGACGACCGCGAGCGCAGCATCGCCGCCGCCTGCAACGACTACCTGGCCAAGCCGGTGCGTACCCCGGAACTGCTCGGACGCCTGCAACAACACCTCGGCCTGCAATGGCTGCGACGCACCAAAACCTTCGTCGCACCGCCACCACCCAGCGTGCTGCCGAGCGCCGACGACCTCGCCGTGCTCGCCGAACTCAGCGCGATCGGCTACGTGCGGGGGCTGCACGAAAAACTCGACACGATCCTCGAACACCGCCCGGACGCCGCACCGTTCATCAGCAAAGTGCGCGGGTTGCTCAAGGGTTTCCGCCTGGATGAACTCAACCGAACCCTCAAGGAGGCCGAAGATGAATGTACTCACCCGTAGCACTGAACCCGGCGTGGTACTGATCGTCGACGACACCCCGGACAACCTGGCCATGCTCTCCGACGCCCTCGACGACGCCGGCTACATGGTGCTGGTGGCGCTCGACGGGCTCAGCGCGCTGAACCGCGTGCAACGCCGGCGCCCGGACCTGATCCTGCTGGACGCGATGATGCCGGGCCTGGACGGTTTCGAGACCTGCCGCCGGCTCAAGGCGTTACCTGCCAGCGCGGACATCCCGGTGGTGTTCATGACTGGGCTGACCGACAGCAAGCATGTGGTGCAAGGCTTTGAAGTGGGCGGCAGCGACTACGTGACCAAGCCGATCCAGACCGACGAGGTGCTGGCGCGCGTGGCGGCGCATTTACGCACCTCGCGCATCCTGCTGTCGGCGCGGGCGGCGACGCAACCGAGTGTGTTGACCCTGGAGGATGAGCCGGCGCACAAGCTGTTGTCGGCACGCTTTCAACTGACCGAGCGCGAGGTCGAGGTGCTGCGCTGGGTGGCGTGCGGCAAGACCAATCGGGACATCGGCGATATCTTGGGGCTGAGCCCGCGGACGGTGAACAAGCACCTGGAACATGTGTATGTGAAGTTGGGGGTGGAGACGCGCACGGCGGCGACGTCGGTGGCCTTGGCCGCGATGAGCCCGAGCCGGGCGCCCATGTTGGCGACGTTTTAATGTGGGAGCTGGCCAGTGCCCGCATCGGCTTGTCGTTGCTTGTGTACGCCAGCCAGTTCGGCGTCATCCTCGATGAGTTGTTCAACCGGGCCGAAACAGCGGCGCATCACCGTCACCAGCTCCGGATCAAAATGCACGCCCGATTGCTCAAGAATATAGGCCTGCGCCCGTTCAGGGCTCCAGGCCCGCTTATAGGGACGTTCCATACGCAACGCGTCATAGACATCACACAACGCGACAATCCTTGCCGACAGCGGAATGTCCTTTCCGGCAAGCCCTTGCGGATAGCCGCTGCCGTCCCATTTTTCATGGTGACCATAGGCAATGTCCGCGGCCATATCGGTCAGGTCCGTGGCGTGTGCATCTTGCAGGATTGCATGGCCGATGCGCGGATGCTCCATCATCTGCTGGCGTTCCGGCACGGTTAATGGGCCTTCCTTGTGCAAGATCCGATCAGGAATGCCGATTTTCCCCAAGTCATGCATCGGCGCCGCCAATCGAATCAGCTCGCACCACCTCTGCG
This sequence comes from Pseudomonas sp. GW704-F2, assembly GCF_059423025.1. Classification (NCBI taxonomy): domain Bacteria; kingdom Pseudomonadati; phylum Pseudomonadota; class Gammaproteobacteria; order Pseudomonadales; family Pseudomonadaceae; genus Pseudomonas; species Pseudomonas sp. GW704-F2. Next base: position 10,102 of record NZ_JBWKXO010000022.1, read on the forward strand.
GCATACCGATTGCTTCGGCCATCAAGGCTGCGGTTTCGCCAATGCGCAATACATGGGCGCCCGTTTCATCATCGCGATAGCAGGCCGCACGACTCAATGCGCGGATCATGGCGCAATAACTTTCCTGCAACTGAGCGGTGCGCTCAAACACCCTTTGCTCCAACTCGCTGTTCAGGTCTTGCAACTGGCGGGTGGCATGGGACAAGCGCAGAGCGTTGCGTATGCGCAATAGCAGCTCAGGCAAATCCAACGGTTTGGTCAGATAATCGTTGGCCCCCAGTTCAAGGCCGAGACGCCGGCTTTGCGGCTCGCTCAATGCCGTCAAGATAATCACGGGAGACCTTGAGCGATTGCGATCGCTGAGTTGGCGCAGAATCTCAAACCCATCGGGCGCGGGCATATCCAGATCCAATAGCAGCAAATCCCACGGTTGCTCTTTGAGCCAAACCAGCCCGCTGGCCGAGTCGGCGAAACTCAAGACGTTGCGCAAACCGAAGGCTTTCAGGCTGGACTCCAGCAAGCGCAGGTTCGCAGCCACATCATCGATAATCACAATTCGGGTATCGGCGGGGATATCACTGAACATTCGGTTTCTCCACTTGCATCATCGCGCGTATGAGTTCGCGTAGCTCATTGGGTTCCAGCGGTTGTTTAAGCACTGCTTGAAACTCACACCCCAACGTCGCGAGCAGGTGTGGTGATGTACACAGCAGAATAAGAAGGATTTGATCGCCACCTGGCAAACGTCGTAACCGCGACAGCGCATCGGTCAAGTCATTTCCCAGTAAGTCACAGTCAATCAGCATGACGTCCGGCGCCGTGTCGCGCCGTACCTGCTCCAGACACTGCGCAAGCGTTCCGTGGCGCAGTTCCACCATGCCCGTCAACGTGTCTTCAAGACAGCGCAGCGTCTCCTCGTCCTGCCCCACGAAACACAGCGAGAGCAAGCGCTTGTGGACCTTGGGTGCCGCGATGCCTTGGGGCAGATCGACCCAAAAGCGACTGCCGACGCCCGTTTCGCTGATGAGCCCCATGCTGCCGTTCATCAACGTGGCGAGTTCTCGGCACAACGCAAGGCCGATACCGGTGCCTTGGATCGCGGTGTTTTCCTGGCCCAAACGCTGGAACGGCTCGAACAGCGCGCCTTGCAGGGCCGCAGAAATACCTGCGCCGCCATCTTCGACAAACACCCGCACGCGCCCCTTGTCATGGAGTTCAGCCCCCATGAACAAGCGACCGTGAGGGCGGTTGTACTTGATGGCGTTGGACAGCAGGTTCAGCAGGATCTGGCGCAGGCGTCTGGCATCGGCCAGCACACTCAGCGCGGGGCTCGTCGACTGCAACTCAAGGTCAAGACCCGCAGCCTTGGCCTGGGAACGGACCATTTCGGCACATTCGCGCATCAGTCCGTCGACCTCCAGGACACGCATCTGCAAGCGCGGCGCCTCCGCCTGCAGGCTCGACCAGTCGAGCAAATCGTCGACCAGGTGAGCCAGATGCTGGCTGGCGCCCAGGATCTCATCAAGGGATTTGGCCTCCTCCTGCCCATCGGCCACTTGCAGGCGCAATAACTGGGCGAATCCATGAATCGAATTCAGCGGTGTGCGTAATTCGTGGCTCATGCTGGAGATAAAACGCGACTTCGCCTTGCTCGCCCCTTGCGCTTCAAGGGTACGGCGACGCAGATCCTCTTCAACCTGTTTAAGCGTGTCGATATCGACAAACGTACCTGCGGATAAACGCATGCGCGCATCGGGAGACTCGATCAGGCGTCCACGGCACAAAAACCAGATTGGCGAGCCATCGGGCCGCAATAAACGTAACTCCAGGTCGATCACCGACGCGGTGCCGGTGCGCAACGCGTTGAGTGCCTGATCAAGCGCCTGCACATCTTCGGGGTCGACGTGATCGTAAAAACAGAAGCGCTCCAGTTGGCACGCCGGCACCCCGAAACGCGTGCAGAACGCTTCGCTCAACGACAGGCGGTCAGTATCCAGGCGGTATTCCCAGAGCCCGGCGGTGATGCTTTCAACGACAAGATTGAGGCGGTTCTGCGCCGCGTTGCGCCGTGCTTCACTGGATGACAGTTGGGCGCCCATTGACAGCACGTTGCCCGCCATTTCATCCAGCTCACGAATGCTCGAACGCGCGCGCTGCGGGAGCCACTGGCCGTGACCAATTTGCTGCAGCATGTCTCTGATATCGCGGATCGGCCGCCGCAGGCTATGGCTCAATTTACGCGCACGAATCCACATGTAACTGAAGAACGCGAGGTAAAACATCACCAGGCCGGCAATCATCAAATAGCCGATGTTGCGGTAATGGAGCGCCAAGCTGTTCGTGGCCGCCATGACGTCTTCTTCATCGGCGACCGCCAGCAATCGCCAGCCCGCCGGCTTCACTTCGGCCCATGCGACCAGATGGGAGCGCCCGTTGAGCACGATTTCGGCGCTGCCACGACTATTGCGCGCGACAGCGGCCGCCAACTCCCGAGGGTCCACCGCATCGATCAGATTTGAACCCGCAAGGTTGACCGCGCCTTCATTCGTGGCCTTTGCCCCCGAACCACTCCAGTTGCCTTTTTCAAAGTCATGTTCGGCTTCGGGCGGTAACACCATGATCTTCATGTCCGCGCCGACGAGCATCAAGTACCCGCCCCACGGCACCTTAAGCGTGGAAATTTCTTTCAGCAGATCGCCCACGGTGATATCCAGCCCGACCACGCCTTCGAGAAAGTTGCGCTCATAAACAGGCGCGATCGCGGACATCATCAAGCCATGACCCGCCGGGTCGAGGTAGACGTCAGTCCAGCGAACCCCTCGCTGCGGGTTATGTTCGGCATCGGCCAGATAATAAAAGTTATAACCGGGTATCTGCATATCATGCGGATATTGTTCATCGGCGCGAATCCACGGATAAATCCGGTTGTAACTGTCCCACGTATTGAAATAGACACTGGCGACCATCGCTTCATGATCTTTGATCGCACGCATCAATGGGTCGAGGCTGGACAACTTCTGCACTTTACCCAGGTTCTGTTGCGCGACAGGTGTGACCGACGAGTAGAACGACGCCGCTCCGCCCAGGTCTTTTCCACTGTAAAGAGCCCCATCGGCAGAAGTGCTTAATGTTTCACTCAAGGGTGTTGAGGCGGCACGCAGTGAGTTGGCCGTCATATCCGCAAATAGCTGAGTGACATCGGCGATGTGGGTTAATTGATCTTGGATGATTCGGGTGTTTTGGTCGGCAGTTGCGCCAAGGCTTTCAATTGCACTGCGTTCCAAATAATCGAGTTGCGATACACGGATCGCCTGATTGGTCAGCAGGTAACAAGCAATCAGAATCGTCTCCACCAGGACCAACGGGATTAATGCACTCTGCATGAACGCCCGCCAGATCCACTGACGCAAGCCTATTTGAGAAGAGCTTTCATTCACTACCAGCACTCCTGCAAATGGCATCAGCCTGTTATTTGTATAGTGGCAATACGATGTCAAAAAAACGATAGCTCATTCGGTGAAACGTTTCCATACTTTTTATGAGGGCAATCATTGAAAATGACTGGAGCGCTGTACTGCGCGCCGCAAGCGAAATGGAAGAATCAAGCGCGGCGGTCAATCGTCTGCTGACTGGGCTTGGCTCGCATCAAGGCGGATAAATCCAGGGCAAACAGCTTCCGCGTTTAGGCAGACACCATCGCACCAAGCAAGAGTGGCATGAGGTCGTATTCGCCTGGCATACGTGCTCCCATACTTGCCGGTAAGATTACTCGCCGCTGGCCTTATCGATCAGGCTATGATCGCGCTCTATGAATCGGATATCCCCCATGACTTATGGCCGTTGACCTACAAGCGCTCTACCCCAAACTGATCCATCTGATGTTGGATACAGTGTTTGTGGTTGATAGAGACGACCACATTGTTTTTGTGAGTGATGCCTGTGAGGCCCTGCTGGGTTACCGTCCTGACGAGCTGAACGGCACCCCTATCACCCGCTATATGCATCCTGAAGACCTGGCTAGCACACGGGACTCGATTGCCCGCGTCATGAATGGTCAATTCCACTTCGATTTCCGCAACCGTTACATCCGCAAGGACGGAGGCGTCGTGTACATCCTGTGGGCGGCATTCTGGTCGGAAGAGGTTGGTGCAAGGATTGGCGTCGCACGCAACGTGACGGCTTTGACTCAGGCCGAGGAGGAGTTACGTTTCCTCGCGCATCATGATCCGCTGACAAAACTAACCAACCGCTCGATTTTCAGTGATCGACTGAAATCTGCCCTGCACGTCGCGCACCGTCACAATAGTCAGTTGGCTTTGCTGTTTCTGGATATCAATGACTTCAAGAGTATCAATGACGTCCATGGCCACGCCGCGGGGGATCGTATTCTTTGCATGATTGCTCGACGTCTAGAAAGCTGCATACGTGAGACGGATACCGTGGCCCGGATGGGCGGCGATGAATTTACGGTGCTGTTGACCGATATCCAGTCGAGAGACGCCATTTCCAAGAAGTTAGAACAGATTCACGACGTCATGGCTGCGCCACTACCGCCTGAATTCGGCGCACTCAAGATGCCGTCGTGCAGTATCGGCGTTGCCTATTATCCCGAGGACGGCAAGGATGCCGACACATTGCTCACCTACTCGGATAATGAAATGTACCGGATGAAAAGGCATCGTTTTTTAGACAATAAAGAGCCCGGTACATAAGTCAAACTCAAGAAGTGCGTCCGCCCGGCCAAGTCATCCAGCGGACGGCGCAAAACCGAGACATGGTATTCACTTACGTAGTCACCCGCCCATCAGATGAGAAATCGTTGAGGGCAGTTGAGTGGTTGGATCAATCCGAGGCAGGTGCGGGTTCTTGCTTCGGTTTGCTCTTGCTGAGAACGAACCACACCGCTAAACAAATAAGCCCGCCGCCGTACAAATGTGCGGCCGAAAGACGTTCACCAAGGAACATCACACCCCACAGTACGCCAAAGGGAGGGATAAGGAAGGTCACGGTCAGCGAACGCACCGGCCCGATATCCGCGATCAGGCGGAAATACAGAATGTACGCACACGCGGTGCAGATGAAACCCAGCGCAACCAGTGCTATCCAAACCTGCGGGTTACCCCAGGTCGTCGGTGGGTTTATCGCGGTTGAGATTCCAAAGAACGGCACGAGAAACAGCGTCGCGCCAATCTGACTGCCAAAAGCTACGAGTTTCGCGTCCAGCCCCCCCTTGTCAGCTACCCATCGTTTAGCCAGAAATCCGGCTGCGCCGTAACAACTGGTGGCGACTAAACACGCCAGCGCGCCCATGACCACGCTCATTGAAAGTGTGACGGGGCCGGTGCTGGTCAGCAACGTAATGCCCATAATCCCGATCAACACGCCGGCAGCTTTTTTCAGTGTCAACGGATCGTTGAAACACATCCAACCGATCAAGACGCCCATCATCGGTGTGGTCGCATTGAAAATGGCTGAATAGCCGGCAGGTAACAGCAGTGCCGCCACGCTATACATCAAAAATGGGATGCCCGAATTGATAACACCCAACACCATGATCTGCCGGAGCTTGCCGTTGAAGTCGACGCTGGTGTTTAAAATGGCAAGAATGACGGCCAAGCCAATGGCCCCCAACAACACGCGGAAAAATGCCGTCGGCAATGCGCCCAGAACAGGAGCCGAGATACGCATGAAGAGAAAACTGGCGCCCCAGATCGCCGCCAGCGCAAGTAGTCGAACATAATCGGATAATTTCATGGGTTGCCTTCGGCGCTGTTCGTTAACTAAAAAGATGACTCGAGAGTTGCATCGCTGATGTCGGGCAATCCAAAAAGTTGTTGGCGTGGTTAAGGGGAAAAGAGCAGCTATACGGAAGCCATGGTGGACGCCTCTAAGTTTGGAGTCTCACCGTAAGGGTGTTCGAAATGTACCCGCACTCCGATTCTTGCTGCCGAAAACGGATGTGCGGCAAGGGGCTTGGACGCTACGCTCTGGAGCTGGCGCGCAATCTGGATGACCTACCCACCAAAGGTCTGTGAGGGCCGGCGCAGCGTCGGATCAAACGGATTGATCCGGGGCCCGATCGCCGCTGCTTCGCGCTTGAGCAACTCCACCACCATCGGCAAGCGACTCGGCCCCAATCGGTCGCTGATGGTCGCCACGCTCAATGCTGCCACCGCGTGGCCGTCCCGGTTCAGGATCGGCACCGCCAATCCCGCCATGCCTTCCAGCACACCGGTATTGCGCGCCGCATAACCCAGATTGCGCACGTTCTCCACTTCCGAACGCAACAGCACCTCGTCATACAGGTGAAAATCCTTGAGCCTTGGCAAGTTGTAGCGGATCACCGTCTCGCGCTCTTCCTCCGGCAAAAAGGCCAGGATCGCCAGGCTGCCCTGCCCCACGCCCAATGCCACGCGCCCGCCGATATCACCCGTGAAAGTACGAATCGGGTACGGGCCTTCGCTGCGGTCCAGGCAGATCGCATCAAAGCCGCTGCGCGCCAGCAAAAACAATGAATCCCCCAGGGACGCACTGAGGCGCAGCATGCTCGGCCTTACCAGGTCGCGCAGGTTGCCGGTCTTGCCCGCGTTCGCCGCCAGAGCGAAGAACTCCAGGCTCAGGCGATAGCGTTTGCTGCGCGCGTCCTGCTCGACCATACCTTCATCCATCAGGCTGCGCAGCAGGCGGTGGGTGGTGGGTTGGGACAGGCCGACCTGTTGTGCGAGCTGGGTCACGCGTTCGCCGCCGTCGGGCACGCCGCCCAAGGTACGCAGCAATGCGAACAAGCGAGACACGCCGCCCGCCCCCACTTCCTTGGTATTTTCATTCCGCTCAGTAGAATTCATAGCGTGTTATCTCATCAATAATTCTTGTCAGTGAATAAAACTGAAAAAAACACTCCATTCAGTGAAATTCTATCTTTCGCCCATCCTAGTCTTCGTCCTAATCTGCGTCCACAGGGGCGAAATGAACAACAACCGGCAGCCGACTCAAGATCGAGCGCCAACGCACCCGCAACACCCTTTTCGCATCTGCCCAAAACAAAAAAGCGCGTTTCGACGCGACTCAAAAAAGGTGGAACGCAGACATGGCATTTCTCCAACTCAACGCCTTGAGCAAACGCTACGGCGCCGTCGACGCGGTGGTCGCCACTGACCTTGCGGTGGAAAAAGGCGAGTTCGTTTCCCTGCTCGGCCCCTCGGGCTGCGGCAAGACCACCACCCTGCAAATGATCGCCGGCTTCGTCGACGTGAGCGCTGGGCAGATCCTGCTCGACGGTCGCGACATCACCTACGCCAAGCCCGCCAGCCGTGGCCTGGGCGTGGTGTTCCAAAGCTATGCGCTGTTCCCGCACATGACCGTGCGCGACAACATCGCCTTCGGCCTGAAGATGCGCAAAGTGCCGGCCGCCGAGATCGCCGCCAAGGTCAAGACCGTGCTGGAGCTGGTGCGCCTGGCCCCCCACGCCGACCGTTACCCCCGTGAATTGTCCGGCGGCCAGCGCCAACGCGTGGCCCTGGCGCGCGCGCTGGTGATCGAGCCGCCGGTGTTGTTGCTGGATGAGCCGCTGTCCAACCTCGACGCGAACCTGCGCGAAGAGATGCAGTTTGAAATCCGCCGCATCCAGCACGCGGTGGGCATCACCACCCTGATGGTCACTCATGACCAGGCCGAGGCGCTGTCCATCAGCGACCGTGTGGTGGTGATGCAGGCCGGGCGCGTGACGCAGATCGACGTGCCCTACAAGCTGTATGAACACCCGCGGACGCGCTTTATCTCGGACTTCGTCGGCAAGGCTAACCTGCTGGCCGGCGATTACGACGCACGCGGCATCCCGCAGGTGCGCCACGCCGCGGGTGACGGCGAACTGGTCTTGAGCCTGCGCCCGGAAAAAATCCAGCTGGTGGGCGCAAGCGAAGGTCGCCTGCAAGGCCAGGTGCTCGACCGCTACTTCTTCGGCAGCCAGTGGCTGTACCGAATCCATACCGCGCTGGGCGAAATCACCGTGGTGCGCAGCAACGACGGCAGCGCGCCGCTGGGTTGCGGCGCGGCAGTCGGCCTGGACTGGCAAGCCGAGTTGCTGCGGGTGCTGACGGCGGATGAGGTACACCCATGAGTCGCGGTTATCTACTCTCGCTGCCGGCGTTGCTGCTGTTCGCCGGGCTGCTGATTCTGCCGCTGGGCCTGACCCTGGTGCTGTCGTTCAACGTGTTCGACTACCAAGTGGGGGTGAAGGCCGACGAGTGGACCTTGGCTCATTACCTGGCGTTGTTCAGCGACGCGTACTTCTACGAAATCTTCTGGCGCACCTTCTGGATCAGCGCGCTAGTGACGCTGCTCTGCGTAGTGATTGGCGTGCCCGAAGCCTACATCCTCAGCCGCATGGGTACGCCGTGGCGCTCGATCTTCCTGATCCTGATCCTCACGCCGTTGTTGATTTCGGTGGTGGTGCGAGCGTTCGGCTGGAGCCTGCTGCTCGGCGCCGACGGGCTGGTCAACCAGGTGATCCAGGCACTGGGCGGGCGCCCGGTGAAGCTGTTGTACACGCCGTTCGCGGTGATCATTGCGCTGGTACACGTGATGCTGCCGTTCATGATCATTCCAGTGTGGACCTCCCTGCAAAAGCTCGACCCCTCGGCCGAACAGGCGGCTTTGTCGCTCGGCGCGAGCCAGGCCACGGTGATGCGCAAGATCGTGTTGCCCCAGGTAATGCCGGGCGTGCTGCCCGGCACCCTGATCGTGTTCGGCCTGGCCGCCAGCTCCTTTGCGATCCCCGGCCTGCTCGGTGGGCGGCGCCTGAAAATGGTCGCCACCGTGGTGTACGACCAGTACCTCTCGGAACTCAACTGGCCCATGGGCGCGACCATCGCGGTGGTCCTGCTGTTGGTCAATCTGCTGATCATGCTGAGCTGGAACCGCATGGTCGAAGGCCGCTACAAAAAGTCCCTGGGGGTTTAAGCGCATGTCCAGAAACGGTCCTTTGGCCCTTGGCTTCCACGGCCTGGTGGTGGTGTTCATGATGGCGCCGCTGGTGGTGGTGTGCCTGGTGGCCTTCACCCCGGAAAATACCTTGAGCCTGCCCACGTCGGGCTTCTCCCTGCGCTGGTTTCGCGCGGTGTTCGAGCGTGCCGACTTTATCCAGGCGTTCTATAACAGCCTGATCCTGGCATTTACCGCTGCAACCCTGGCGACGCTGATTGCAGTACCGGCGGCGCTTGCGATCAGCCGGTATCAGTTCCCGGGACGTAACTTCTTCAGTGCGTTGTTCCTGTCGCCGATCATCATCCCGCACCTGGTGTTGGGGGTGGCGATGCTGCGGTTGTTCGCCTTGATGGGCGTCAACGGCAGCTTCACCTGGCTGATGCTGGCGCACGTGGTGATCATCACGCCCTATGTGCTGCGCCTGGTATTGGCAGCAGCGATCGGGATCGATCGCAGTGCCGAGCAGGCGGCCGAATCGCTCGGTGCCGGACGCTTCACGTTGTTTCGCCTGGTGACGTTGCCGATGATCCTGCCCGGCGTGGCCGGCGGCTGGTTGCTGGCCTTCATCAACAGTTTCGACGAAGTGACCTTATCGATCTTCGTCAGCTCGCCGGCCACGCAAACCTTGCCGGTGCGTATGTACGTGTACGCCACCGAATCCATCGACCCGATGATGGCTGCAGTGTCGGCGCTGGTGATTGCCCTCACGGCGGCGGCCATGATTGTGCTCGACCGGGTCTACGGCCTGGATCGCGTGCTGGTGGGAAAACATTGATGGCCTTGTTCAAACGATTGACCGAAACCGCACGCCCTGCCCTGGCGTTTACCCTCGACGGGCAACCGGCCACAGGCTTGCTCGGCGACACCCTGCTGACGGCGGTACTGACCTGCGCCGAGCACCTGCGCGGCAGCGATTTCAGTGCCGAACGCCGCGCCGGGTTTTGCTTGATGGGCGCCTGCCAGGACTGCTGGGTGCGCCTGGCGGACGGACAACGCGTGCGCGCCTGTTCGACCCTGCTGGAAGAAGGCCAGGCGATCAGCCGCGACCCGGGGCGCCAGCTATGAAGCCGGTGGTGATCGTGGGCGCAGGCCCGGCGGGGATCAGTGCCGCGCGCACCCTGTTCGACCACGGCGTAACGCCTTGCCTGGTGGACGAAAGCCTGCGCGGCGGCGGGCAAATCTATCGCCGCCAACCCCCAGGCTTCCAACGCACCGCCAGGCAAATATACGGATTCGAGGCGGGTAAGGCCGAGGCCGTGCATCGCACCCTGGATGAACTGGCGCCGCTGATCGACTACCGGCCCGAAACCCTGGTGTGGAATGCCGAAGATCGGCGCCTGGACTTGTTGAGCAACGGTCACGCAGCCAGCGTCGAGTATTCACGGATCATCGTCGCCACCGGCGCCACCGACCGTATCCTGCCGGTGCCGGGCTGGACCTTGCCCGGTGTCTACAGCCTGGGTGCGGCGCAAATCGCCTTGAAGTACCAAGGTTGCGCCATCGGCGAACGCGTGGCGTTTTGTGGCAGCGGGCCGTTGCTGTATCTGGTGGCGTATCAATACGCCAAGGCCGGCGCCAATGTGGTCGCCGTGCTCGACAGCGCACCGTTCAGCGCCCAATGCCGCGCCTTGCCGGCGCTGCTCGGACAACCGGCGACCCTGGCCAAGGGCTTGTATTACCGCGCCTGGCTCACGGCCCATGGCGTTCCCGTGCATCAGGGCGTGACGCTGCAGCAGATCGACGGTGAACAACGGGTCAGCGGCATACGTTGGCGCAAGCACACCCTGGCCTGCGACGCCGTGGCCTTCGCCCATGCGCTGCGCAGCGAAACGCAGTTGGCGGATCTGCTCGGTTGTGAATTTGCCTGGAATGCCTTGAACCGTGCGTGGCTGCCGCAACGGGACGGTGCCGGGCGCAGCAGCGTCGACGGTGTGTACCTGGCGGGCGACGGTGCCGGGATCATGGGTGCCGATGCCGCGCAGATGGCCGGTGAGCGGGCGGCGTTGGCGGTGCTGGAAGATGCAGGCGTCGCGATCGATCATCAGCGCCCGGCCCTGCTTGAGCGGCAATTGGCGCGCATCCAGCGCTTTCGCCAGGGCCTGGAGACTGCATTTCCCTTCCCGGCAGACTGGGCCGCGCAGGCGCCGGACGACTTGATGTTGTGTCGCTGTGAAGAAGTCCGGGTTGGCGATATCCGCACCGTGGTGGATGAAGGTCATTGGGAAATCAATCGGGTCAAGGCCCATTGCCGGGTGGGCATGGGCCGCTGCCAGGGGCGCATGTGCGGGCTGGCGGCGGCTGAAGTCGTCGCCGAGCGCAGTGGTCGCGGGATAGAAGACGTCGGGCGTTTGCGCGGCCAGGCCCCGATCAAGCCGCTGCCGTTTGGCGTGGAGGTGCAGCCATGATCGACGTCATCGTCCTCGGCGGCGGGATTGTCGGTGCGTCGGCGGCCTTGATGCTGGCGCACAAAGGTCAGCGTGTGGCGTTGGTGGAACGGGACTTCTGCGGCTCGCACTCCAGTGGCGTGAACTATGGCGGCGTGCGGCGCCAGGGACGGCCGTTGCATCAGTTGCCGTTGTCGCAGCGCGCCCATCAGTTGTGGGCCGACCTGCCCGGCTTGATCGGTATCGACGGCGAATACGTGCGCTCCGGACATTTGAAACTGGCGCGCAGTCATGGGGATTTCGCCGCGTTGCAGGCGTATGCCGAACACACGCGGGGCTTTGGCCTGGGCTTGCAGTTGCTCGATTACGCCGAGCTGCGCGCACGTTTTCCGTGGGTCGGGGATATCGCAGTGGGTGCGTCGTTATGCCCCGAAGATGGCCATGCCAACCCGCGCCTGGTATCCCCCGCCTTCGCCCGTGCCGCGCAGCGCCTTGGCGTGTGTGTCTACGAGCAGGCCGAGGTGATCCGCATCGAACATGACAGCCGCCAGTTCCAGGTGGATTGCGCCAACGGCCTGCACCTGCAGGCGCCATGGCTGCTCAATTGCGCCGGCGCCTGGGCAGGGACCGTCGCCGCGCAATTCGGCGAGCCGGTCCCCATGACATCTGCGCACCCGGCCATGCTGGTCACCGAGCCGCTGCCCGTGGTGATGAACGTCAGCACCGGCGTCGAAGGCGGCGGGATTTATGCGCGCCAGGTGGCCCGGGGCAATTGCATCCTCGGCGGCGGTCGCGGTTTTGCGCTTGGCCCCCGGCAGGCGCGGCCCGGGCAAGCGGCGGTGCTGGAGATTCTGCGCCATGCCGGCGAGCTGTACCCGTTTCTCAAGGGTGCCCAGGCGATTCGCACCTGGAGCGGCACCGAAGGTTACCTACCCGATCATGAACCGGTGATCGGCCCCAGCAGCACCCAGCCTGGCCTGCTCCACGGTTTCGGCTTTGCCGGCGCCGGGTTCCAGCTGGGCCCGGCGGTCGGTGAAGCCCTGGCAGAGATCGTCTGCACAGGGGCCAGCCGGCAACCCATCGAAGCGTTTTCCATCCGTCGTTTCCAAGCCTGAGAGGAAAAACATCCATGAATACTCGTATTGCGCTGTCCTGCTTGTCCCTCGCTCTGCTCGCCTCCACCGCCCATGCAGCCCCGACGCTGTACCTGGGCATGAACGGCGGCACCATGGAACGGGTGTATGCCGACAAGGTGCTGCCCGCGTTCGAAAAGGCCAATAACGTCAAGGTGGTGATCGTGCCCGGCACGTCGTCGGACATCCTCGCCAAGGTCCAGGCCAACAAAGACAACCCGCAGATGCATGTGATGTTCCTCGACGACGGCATCATGTACCGCGCCATCTCCATGGGCCTGTGCGACAAACTGGCGCCGAGCCCGACCCTGGAGCAGATCCCGGCCAAGGCAAAAATCAAGGACCAAGCCGTGGCCGTGACCCTCGGCGTCACCGGCCTGGGCTACAACGCCAGGCTGTTCAAAGAGAAAGGCTGGGCTGCACCGACCTCGTGGATGGACCTGGCCGACCCGCGCTTCAAGGACAAAGTGGTGTTCCAGTCCCTGGCCTCATCGACCTTCGGCCTGCACGGCTTCCTGATGTTCAACCGCCTCCAGGGTGGCTCAGAGACCAACGTGGAACCGGGCTTCAAGGCCTGGCCCAAAACCGTCGGCCCCAACGTGCTGGAGTACATCGCCAGCTCCGCGAAAATCTCCGAGATGGTGCAAACCGACGAAGCGGCGATCTTCCCCCTCACCCCGACCCAGGTCGCCACCCAGAAACTGCTCGGCGTGCCGATGGAATACGCGCAACCCAAGGAAGGCGCCGTGGTGCTGAACGTGGCCGAATGCGTGATCGCACGCAACGACCAACCGGAACTGGCGCAGAAACTCGCGGCCTTCCTGCTGACCGCCGAAGCCCAGGCGCCGGCGCTGGAGGAAGGTGATCAGATCCCGTCAAACCCGACCACGCCCACCAGCGACAAGACCCGCGCCCGAGTGGAGGCGATGCAGGGTTATTTGCAGACGGCGATCTCGATTGATTGGGACCAGGTGAACCAGGCGCGGCCGGAGTGGAATGCGCGGTGGAGTCGGTCGATTGAGCGGTAGCGTTTCATAAGCCTGCTCGGCGCCGAACTCTTTGGCGCTGGGTACGGATTATCCTACTGATGCGCTGGCGTTTTTGGCGCAGTTTTACCCATTCGTTGCGGGCTTCGCGGTGGCGTTTGCTGTTGAGCAGTAATAGAGCCAGCAGCGGGAACAGAATGCCTGATGCATAAAGTACTTTGTGGGGCCCATATTCGATGGTGGGTAAAACGCCCAGCAAGCACAAGAGCATCAAGATGACAGGGATCCATATCCAGCCTGGATAGCCACGGACGACCATGAAGTTGCAGTGAGCAATAGGAACGGCGGAGCCAATAGTAAAAAAAATGTGTATTTGAGATTTACGTTAACGGGCAAAGCGCCGAAGTAACGGTCAAACATCATCGGAATGCCAATTGCCAAAGCAAATAGCTGAGAAAAGCTTGCCGCAGCAAAGACCGGAAAATAACATTTCAGAAGACGCCAAAGCTCCTCCAGGCTCATCAGAAATATCATTCGTCAAACTCCTCGTAGAGCCCCACTGCGGTTGTTCGAAAGTTACCGGTCATGGCGCTGCCTATCGCGACCGGTGAGCCCCACCACATCCTTGTTTTGAACGAGAGTTGCTTGTCGCAGCTCGACTTGGGCGAACCTCTTTGGCAAATCACCCCTGCCCCGGCAATCGCCGGATCGGCATCGATGGAAGCAAACAGCCGACGCAGATTGATATTGCCTTCAATGCACTCACGGGTAGTGAGATGAGTGCAGGGGAAACATCCTTGAATATGCCAACTGCCATTCCTTTACTCCCGAACTCATAAGAGTGCAGAGCGTAAAGACTCAATATCCCGCAACAATGTAGGAAATTTTCCTTTTTCTTGACAGGCACTTCCCGCTCTCGGCTAAGCATCTTGTAGTTAATCGGAGGAATAGGAAAAGTACGCCATTCGTCACTACCGGCGAACGATCAGACAAGGAACGAGTATCGCAATTGATATGTTTTTGAAGCGACTCGTTAACTCAGCACGTTTTCTTGACCTCCAACCACTTTTGCAAGGATAGGCATTATGAGTGGAAAGCCCGCCGCCCGCGTTACTGACCCTACGGCATGTCCAATGCCGGAGCACGGCACCAACCCTATCATCGAAGGTTCTCCTGACGTCTTCTTCGATGGCTTGCCCGCAGCGCGCCAAGGTGATGTATCTGCTTGCGGGAGCCCGATCAGCTCGGCCGTATCATCGACGGTTTTTATCAACGGAAAACCTGCCGCAACGCTCGGCAGTGTCGGTGAACATGGCAACGTGATCATCGGTGGATCGGGAACAGTGATTATCGGCGACATATTCACACCGACCCCATTCACCCCCATCGTGCCATTGAGCCGTTCCACAGCCCCTTACTCCGGACGCTTTCAACTCATAGATCAGGAAACCGGCAAACCCATTGTTGGCCGCAAGGTAAAGGTCTGGTCTAGTGCCGGTTGGAGCACGCTCGACACCACGAATATCGAAGGCATGACATCGTGGGTTAGCCATGCTGCGTCGGAGTCTATCTATATTGACTTGGTGCAGGAAGGCGAAGAATGAATGATCAACCCGGCCTTTCTCAGGGTGGCATGAGCCCCGAAGGAAAAACTAACCCTGTCGGCATCCTGAAGCCGAAGCTCGATCCCCAGGACAAGAACGTACTTTGCTCGGCAATTTGCTATTGCAGCAGCACACCCAACATCAGCCAGGATGGCAAGCATCTCAAACAGGGCTGTGTGGCCCAGCGCCTTGGGGAGCTTGACGAGATTCTCCAGAGGCGCAGTCCGTATAAGCCCGAGGTCAGTTACGACATGACCAAGAATCCACCACAGCCAATCCTCGACAGCCAAACAGGGAACAGCCCTCATGGCTGGATACCGGGTTGGATCAACAAGTATTGGAATGAGGACCCAGAGCATCCACCGTTCAAGCCTGGGAAAGGGATGATTCGGCGGCCTGATGTCGTGATCGTCAAGGCTGCGAGCAAGCCGCCAACTCAGGACAATATCAAACAAGTTGTCGAGATGAAGTTTCCACCTGACCCACCGAAAGTGGAGCAGGCGCAGGATTATGCAAAAATTGCCGGCAACAAAAACAAGGTCGTTGAGATGACATCCACTGAATGCGACTGCGGTCAGGAACATCAGCAATCCAATGTGCCGGTGGAACAGCTCGGGTGGGCCGCAGCCATCGCTGGGAGTGTGATGTTTATCCTGACGCGTGGCCGCTCCCCTCGGCCAATGATCCCCGCTTACTGATTCTAAGGAACACCCATGGAACCGGAATTCAATGTAGCCGAAGAACTTGCCAAGCAACCACACCTGCTGGAAATACCCGGCCACTTGCTAATGAAGGGCGGGAGCCAGAACTATATTGGCGCAGTGCTATGTCTGCGCGGGACGCTTTATTTCAGGGATGCACACACACGCTTGGTACGCGAGTCACTATGCCAGTGCTTCGACGATTTCAAGCGCTTGGCTGAGCCCTACCTCACGTGGCTCTGGCGCGAAGAACCTCCTCAGGGTAAACCGCTGTCAGCTTATGCTGACGCAAAGCCATTGCGCGATATGGTCGAAGCAATGGATGAAGATGATCTTCTCAGCTTCTACTACCTCAGTGGCAAGCAACCAAATGACGCCAGCGCTTGGCTCTTCGATGTTTTTGGTATGCGGGGATGGAAGGCAAAGATGGGAGATGACCTAAGCGCTCTGGAGTTCTCAATACCACTTCTGTACCAAGAGCAGAACCCACTCAGTTTCCTGCGTTTGTTCCTTGACTCAGCACGCCGACTGGCTCCAGAGCAGGGCTACGCCGGACATGCCTTCAACCTTTCCGTCACCAACCGAGATGGCAACGAGCCTACCGAAGCTTTTATGGCGGCGCGCATGCCTGGCTTGGATGTAGGAACAGCAGGTCTGCTGGTCAATATCCCCGAGTTCAAACCTACAAAAATCAAGACGGTCAGTTGGCTGACCTTGCTCGACCAAACGCGCCTGGATATTGTTGGCGGTCTGGAGGAGCTGCGTGCGCAGCTACCCTCAAGCCATTTTGCCTTCTATGACTACGGTAACGGCGTCGTGATTCAGGCCGGTGCATACCCGTACCTTGCCGGTGATGCCGATGATCCGAAGCCCGCTGCCTATGTATTACTGAACCATGTACTCAAGGGCATTCGCTACGAGACGGTGGGTTCATTGCACGGTGGCTCTCATGATGGCGAGTTGCGCCTGGTGGACTGGTCGGCTGACCAGTGGCTCAAGCGCTTGGATGTGAGTGCAGACGACATACCCGGCTGGCGTGCCAAGTTACTTCGCGACGAACCCTGCCTGGATGCTACAAACACTCTGCCAGGGCGTTTGTAGAATAGATGAACTGCGCGGCTGCCGACGTAACAAATAATCTGGCTGCTGTCGCAGCTCCCTCTGGTCGCAGCCACTCTACAATCATCCTCCTCTCCCCCCGTTTGAAGCCCATTTGTAGATAAGTCCAAGCAAACACGCCTCCTCCCAATCCCTAGCGATAGAGGTGTCAAAAATGCATTGCAGAAATCAAGGAGCAATCGGCAGCGCGCGTTTGTGCGCTGTCTTGCTGTACGCCCCTTCGACAATCGTCCTCACCCGCTCACTCACTGGCTCGCCCATCAGGTACGCATCAATCTCTTCGTACGTGCAGCCGTAGGCATGTTCATCCAGTTTGCCCGGTACGAGTTCTTCCAGGTCGGCAGTGGGCTGCTTGTGCACCAGGTTCGTCGGAGCCCCAAGGGCACTGGCCAACAGGCGCACCTGGGTCTTGGTCAGGCCCGACAACGGGGCCAGGTCGCACGCGCCGTCGCCGAACTTGGTGAAAAACCCCATCAATGCTTCGGCGCCGTGGTCGGTGCCGACCACCAGGCCATTGTGCAGGTTGGCCATCGCGTAGTGCGCGATCATGCGGGTGCGGGCCTTGACGTTGCCTTTAATGAAGTCGACCTGTGCGGCGCTGGCTTCGGTGGCGGTGAGGCAGGCCATCAGGCCGTCGACGCTGGCGGCGATGTTGAGGGTGTCGATGTGGTCGGGGGTGATGAAGGCCAGAGAGGCCTGGGCGTCGCTTTCGTCGGCCTGGGTTTTGTAGGGCAAGCGCAGGGCGATAAAGCCTGCGGCGTAGTCTTCGCTGCGCAGTTGCTCTACCGCCAGTTGGCAGAGGCGCCCGGCCGTCAGCGAATCGACGCCGCCGCTGATGCCCAGCACCAGGGCCTTGCAACCGGAATGGCGCAGGGTGGTTTTAATGAAGTCGATACGCCGTTGGATCTCCCGGGGCGCGCCCCCCTTGACCAACGAGCGGTTGATATTCAGTTCCAGGGCAATACGGTCCTGGGTTTGCATGTCACACCTCCACGCTGCCGACGTTGAAGACTTGCGTTGCGTACCGCAAAAACGAGGCGTCTTCGCAGACATTCTTGATCGGGTCATCCGAGAATTTCACCACCGGCTCACCGTGTACCCGCACCAGTTTCATCACGATGCTCAGCGTCTCAACGCCTTCCACATCGCAGGCCAGGCTGGTGCCCATGCCGAAGCCGAACCTGGCCTTGCCGCGCACGTGGCGCAGGATCGGCAGGCATTTCTCGAAGTTCAGGCCGTCGGAGAACATCAGGTCCTTGGTCATCGGGTCGATACCCAGTTGCTTGTAGCGGGCCAGGACTTTATCGGCCCAGACGATAGGGTCGCCGGAGTCCTGGCGCAGGCCGTCGTAGAGCTTGGCGAAGTACAGGTCGAAGTCCTTCAGGAAGAAGTCAGTGCTGATGCAGTCGGTCAGGGCGATACCCAGGCGGCCGCGGTATTCACGTACCCAGTTTTCCAGGGCGGCGTTCTGGCTTTCGCGCAGGCGGCCCAGTTGCTGGTGTACCATCAACCATTGGTGGGCCATGGTGCCGATCAGCGGCAGGTCGAACGCGTAGGCCAGGTGCGCGTTGCTGGTGCCGACGAACTGGCCGGGGAAGTCGCGGCGCATGATGTCCACCACTTCGCGCTGGGCCTTGAACGACAGGCGCCGGCGCGTGGAAAAGTCGGAGACGCGCAGGTCGGCAAGTTCGTCGCGGCTGAGGTTTTTCTCCAGCCAGTCGAATTTCTGGTAGAGCTTGCGGGTGACGTCCTCCAGGCTCACATCGGGGTATTTGTCACGGTTGCGCAGCTCGCTGACCAGCGCCAATACCGGCTGTTCGAACATGATGCAGTGCAACATCGGGCCGACGACGCGGATGTTCAGTTGGCCGTCGACTTCGCTGACGTGGATATAGCGCAGGTTGAAGCGGAACAGGCCGAGGAAGCGCTCATAATCCGGCGTGAGGTATTCGCGAAAGCGTGGGTTGAACAGAAAGCGCAGCTCGCCTTCGCGCATCTGCAGGCCGGCGAGTTTTTCCAGTTCATCGCGCAGTTGCGGGATCAAGTGGCCCAGTTTTTCCTTGGAACGGACGATGAAGTTGTACTCGACGTCGACATTCGGATGCTGGTGCAACACAGCCTGCATCATGGTGAAGGTGTAGTAGTCGGTGTCGAGCAAACCCTGGATCACCGGGGTTTCGTAGTCGTAGGCACTTTCCATGGCGTATCTCCTTAACGCGTGGCCATCGCGGCCAGTTCTTCGCGGGTGCGGCTGATGCCCGCACCGGCCTTGAGCAACTCGTTGACGGCCTGTACGCCGCCCTCCTGCGTAATACCGCGGCACGCCGGCAGGTGCAGCACCACTTCCAGGCCGGCCTTGAGCAGTTGCAACGCGGTGGTCTTGACGCAGTAGTCGAGGGCCAGGCCGCCGACGATCACGCGGCTTACGCCCTGGGCCTTGAGGTACTCGATCACGCCCGTGGACAGCTTGTCGTGCAGGTCGTGGTAGCAGGCGCCGTAAGGGTGCAGGTCGGGTTCGACACCTTTCCAGATGAAGTAATCGTAGTCATACGGGGTGGGCAGTTCGTCGAGCAGGGTGAAGCCCTCGGTGCCCGGCACGCAGTGGCTGACCCAGGTGACATCGGCGTGAGCCAGGCCGGTGGGTTGCAGCATCTCGCTGTGTTGCTTGACCACCCACGGCGCATGCGGAGTGTGGGCGTCCTTGCTGCCGACACGGTAGCCCGCGAGGCTGGCCATGTAGTTGAGTTCGGCACCGATGAGGTCCCCTTCGGCCACTGGCAATTCGTTGGGGCACAGCGGCGTAAAGCTCTTCTGGGCGTCGACGTCGAATGAAGCGATGGCATGTTTCGAGAGGGTCATGGCGGGTCTCCTGTGGCCTGAAAACAAAAGTACACGTCATGTACTTTCATTGCAAGAAAGATTTGTTTATCTAGGCTTTAGTCAGTACATGACATATTTGTTCTATCCGTTAGACTGTGCCCCCCGCTGTTTAGAAGGACTGCACATGCCACTTAGCGCCTACCTCCACACCGTCGACCTGTGCGTGCTGTTCTACTGCCGCGCGGCAGGAGAACTGAAGCTGCTGCTGAACAAGCGCGACGCCGAACCCTTCGCCGGGCATTGGGCTCTGCCGGGTGTGGTGGTGAATGGCGGCGTGCAGGACCTGAGCCTCACGGATGCCGTGGAGCGCCTGCGTGCGAGTGACAAAGTCGGCCTCGACCTGGTGTGGAGCGAGCAAGTAGGTACGGTGGGCGACGCGTTCCGCGACCCGCGTTGCTGGTCGTCGTCCACTTTCTACCTGGCGATCATCGCGGATGAGGTGACGCTGGGCGAGCATCAAGGCTGGTTTTCGCTGGATGCGGTAGCCGACGGCCGCATCAAGTTGCCGTTCGATCACAACACCATCGTGGCCGCCGTGCAGGAGCGGTTACTGTCCAAGTCGCTGTACAGCAGCTTGCCGCTGATGTTCCTGGGCCAGGAATTCAGCGCGCCGGAAGCGACGGCGATCTTCTCACTGGTGCTCGCGCGGCCGGTGTTGAAGACCAGCATTCGCCAGCGTTTGCTGAAGCTGGCTGAGCTGGGGTATTTGCGGGAAACGGGGCGCAAGAAACAAGGCGAAGGCGGCAGGCCCCAGGCGACGATGGAGAACTTGAAGCCTGGGAAGATTTATTTCTTCGATCGCAGTTTTGCCGACTAGCACGGTATTCAAAAACAACCACGATCAAATGTGGGACCGCGCTGCGGGCGGACATGGCGATCAACAGCTCCCACAGCGGATACAGGCCTCTTCGCTTAAACCGTGCGGGAAAACTGGCCTTTGTGCGCGCCGCCCAGGTAGGCGTCAAAGGCCATCGCCACGCTGCGCACCATCAGTTGGCCCTTGGGCAACAGTTGCAGCGCATCGGCCTGGATCAGCAATAACCCGTCCGCCACCTGCTCGTCCAATTGCAGCAGTGCCTCGGCGAAATAGTCGTTGAAGCGCACGCCATGGGTGGCCTCGATCTGTGGGAAGTCGACTCGACCATCACACATCAGGCCATTGATCACCTCGCGGCGCAGTACGTCATCCGGGTTGAGCCGATAGCCGCGCTGCACCGGCAGCATCCCCGCGTCGAGTCGGGCGTAGTACTGGGACAGTTCCTTGACGCTCTGGCTGTAGCTGTCACCGACTTTGCCGATGGCCGACACGCCGAGGCCGATCAGGTCGCAGTCGGCATGGGTCGAATACCCCTGGAAGTTGCGCTGCAAGGTGCCGTTGGCACGGGCCAGCGCCAGCTCGTCGTCGGGCAAGGCGAAGTGGTCCATGCCGATGTAGACGTAACCGGCCTCGGTCAGGCGGCGGATGGTCAGTTCCAGCAGTTCCAGCTTGCGCGCCGGCGGCGGCATGTCTTCGGGACGGATCATGCGCTGGGCACGGATCTGGCTCGGCAGGTGTGCGTAGCTGTAGGCCGCCACCCGATCAGGGCGCAGGGCGATCAGTTTGCTCAAGGTCACGTCGAAGCTGTCCACGGTTTGCAGCGGCAGGCCATAGATCAAGTCGACACTCACCGACTTGAAGCGCGCCTCACGCGCCGCGGCCACCAGTTGCAGGATCTGCGCTTCGCTTTGCACCCGATTGACCGCCGCCTGCACGTCGGGGTCGAAGTCCTGCACGCCGAAGCTCAGGCGATTGAAGCCCAGGCCGCGCAACGTGTTGATCCGCTCAACGCTGATGGTGCGCGGGTCGACCTCGATGGAGAACTCATGGGCGTCGCTGTCATCCAGGGTGAAGTGTTCGGCCAGGCAGGCCATCAGCTCGGCCAATTGCGCGTCGTCCAGATAGGTCGGCGTACCGCCGCCCAGGTGCAACTGGGTCAGGCACCGGGAACGCTCGAACAGCGCCGCCTGCATCTGGATCTCACGCTTGAGATACGCCAGGTACTCCACGGCCCGATGGGTCTTGCGGGTGATGATCTTGTGGCAACCGCAGTAATAGCAAAGGCTCTGGCAAAACGGGATGTGGATGTACACCGACAACGCCTTGGGCACGGCCACCTCATGGCTGGCGCGGACCGCCTGGTGATAGTCATCCAGGGCAAAGGCGCTGTTGAACTGCGGCGCGGTCGGGTACGAGGTATAGCGTGGCCCCGGTCGGTCGTATTTGTGGACCAGGGCACGGTCGAATTCAAAAGCACTCATGTGTCGATCACCTCGTCGTTGGCGCTGACCGGGGTGGCGAGCACGGCACGTTCAAACAATGCGCAAATACCGTCCACCTGCGGCAGGCCGGCGGGCAGCAACCAGATGAACGTCGGGGACAGCTCGATCAGACCGTCGCGGTGCAGCGCTTCCAGCAACGGCCAGAGGTAGGCGAAATAGCGAGCGAACACCAGGCCGTAGCGCCGTTCCACCGCCTGCACATCCAGCTCCAGGTCACAGGCCAGGCGTTCGGCCACGTGCAGGCGCACCGGGTCAGAGGTTTCGCGGAACCAGCCCCGGCATGTGGCGAGCTGACCATTGCCCAGTTGCTCACGGTACTCGCGGGCATCGGCCGTGTTTTGCGCGCACAACGTGTCGATCTGGCTGATGGCGCCCACGCCGAAACCGATGTGGTCGCAGTAACCGTGCAGGGTGAAGCCTTCGCAGTTACGGCTCAGGCGCCCGCGTTCCTGGGCTTGCTTGAGGTCGTCGTCGGCCCGGGCGAACTGCCCCAGGCCGATGTAGTGATAGCCCGCCGCGGCCAGGAGCTGGAAGCAAATACGGCGCATCGCGCTCTTATCCGCCTCGCTGCTGAACGCCTGGGGTTGTTGGGATTGATAGCGCACAGGCGCATGGGCGTAATCGAATACCTGCAAGCGATCCGGCTCCAGGGCGATCAGGCTGGCCAGTTTCAGCTCGATACTGGCCGGGGTCTGCCAGGCATGGCCGTAGCCGAGGTCGATGTTCACCGAGCGAAACCCGAAGGTGCGGGCCGCATCCACCAGCGATTCGATCGGCGCCGGGTCCTGATACCGCGCCTGGCACAGCGGCCCCTCGCGGTTGGCGTCCGGCACGCCGATGCTTGCATGGTTGAAGCCTTGTTCGCGCAGCAGGCCCATGGTGGCCCAGTCCGTGTGCCCGGGGTCGAGGTCGACGCAGTAGTCACCCCGGTCGTGGTCGAGAAAATTGAAGCGCTCGTGCAACTGCGCCATCAACTGCTGCACCTGGGCGAACGCCGGTGTGGTGCCGCGCAGGTGAAAGTGATCGACCGGCTGGCGGCCGCCGAGTTGGCAGCCGATCAGTTGGATTTCCTGGGTGAGGCTGTGCAAATACTCAGCGCCAACGTCGCCCGCCGGCCAGTGCAGGTTCAATGCCAGGGGCCGCTGGCACTGGCGGCTGTTGCGCAAGGCGCGCAACAGGTCAAGGGAGCCGACACCGGCATGGAAGCGACGGGTGTCCGTTTGGCAAGCCAAGTCCAACACGCCTTGATCGTGACGAAAGCGAGCGGGATGAAGAAGGGTACGCATGACGGACTCCGGTTCGGGCGGCGGTGGTGCATTGTCCGGTGCGCTTGGGCCACACGCCTTGATGTGCATCAAGGTCGCAGCCCCGCCCGTCTACCAGTTCAGGTAAAACATGCCCTTGGCCAGCAGCACAATGGCGACCATGTGCGCGAACAGGCTCAGATGCACCCAGCGGACATAGCGCGCACTCACCGAGCCCCAGCGCATGCGCGCCATGGTCAGCAGAAAATGCAGGAGCACGCTGGCCGCCAGGATCAGCTTGAGGGTCAGCAAGGTGCCGAAAGCCGAGGCCGACGGCGCAGCCAGCACCGGCAGGTAACGCAGCCAGACCATGCCCAGGCCCGCGCCGAACAGCACCAGCAACACCCACGGCATCAATACCCGGGCACGTTGGCCGACGCCCTGCTCCACCAACACCATCACCCGCGCCGGCAATTGCCGGTGCAGGTGCCCCAGGATCAGCACCTCGAAAAACACCGTGCCGATGAAGATCAGCGCGGCGAACAGGTGAGCCACTAAAAACACGGGGTAAAGCATGGTGGCCTCTCAAGGGGACCGGCCGTTGGGACTTCAGTGTGCGGCCTGGCGCAACGCGTGGCCTTGATACCGATCAAGCGTTGCGAGAGTGCGGCTTACAGCAGTGGGATGCTGTAGCTGACGATCAGTCGCGTCTCGTCCTTGTCGGCCGAGTCGTTACCGCGCCACACCGCACCGCGCCAGGTCAGGCCCAGGCCCTTGAACGTGCCCGAGGGGATCACGTAATCGACACGCAGGTCGCGCTCCCACTCGCTGTTGTCGCGACCGACCGTCTGGATGTGGCTGCCGCGGATGTAGGTCACGCTCGAGCGCAGGCCCGGAAGGCCAAGGCTGCTGAAGTCGTAGGCGTAGCTGCCTACCGTGGCCTGTTCCCCGGCATTGACGAACTTCAGCGACTGGGAGTTGGTGATCAGGTACAGCGAACGGCCCTGCCCCTGGTTGATATGCGGAAAGTCACTTTCACCGGTGGTCTTCTGATAACCGAGACTCAGCGAATGCCCGTACAGGCCGTAAGTGAACAGCGCACTCCACAGGCGGTTGTCGACCTTGCCGGCGTTGACGCCCGCGCCGTAATACCCCGAGCTGACATAGCCTTCGCCACGCCCGGCGGCGCTGGCGTTCTTGCCGTCGGCGGTGCTGTAGAAATAGCGCAGGTCAGTCTTGAACTGGCCCACCGGCAACTGCCAGTTGTGGATCAGGCCCAAGAAGTGCTGCTGGTAAAAGTTCTCCAGGTTGGCGTAGTAGTACTGCAGTTGCAGTTGCTTGCTGACGGCATAATCCACCCCACCGTAGTAGAACTGGTTGCTGGACTTGCCCTTGACCGGATCATTCGCACCGACAATGGACATGCCCTGGCCGTTACTGGAGTTACGGTCCAGTACCTGCTCGATTTTACCGGCGATCAGGTTGAAGCCCTGCAGGTCCTTGGAGTCCACTTGATAGCCACGGAACGTCTGCGGCAACAGCCGGCCGTCTTCAGTCGTCAGCACGGGCAGCTTGGGCATCAGCGTGCCGGCTTTGAACTGGGTCTGGGAGATACGCATCTTGCCGGTGGCGCCGGTCTTGCTGAAGTCGTTGGCGGCCTTGCCATCGGACAACGGGAAAACACTGCCGGGGGTGTTGTCTTCACCAGCCTTGCCCGCGCGCCCCGAGGCGTCCAGGCGCAGGCCGTACATGGCTTGCAGGTCCAGACCAAAACCGACCAGTCCCTCGGTGAAACCGGACTGGTAGTTGAACATGAACGCCTGGCCCCACTCCTTATCCGTAGGGGCTTTGGCGTTACGGGTGTCTTGGTTGTAGTAGAAATTGCGCAGGTCGAGGGTGGCTTTGCTGTCGTCGATAAAACCCGACGCAGCCACCTGCTGCGCGGCGCCCAGGGAGACGGCGAGCGCCATGCAAGTCTTGTGGTTCATGAAGGCTCCTGAAAGTAATTGAGGCGACCCGTCACAGCCCAACCCTGTTCTTTGTTGGTCGGGTGGTGCTGCATCTAACGGGTGCGCGCACGGTATAGCGTTGGGCAGCCGGGAAATAGTCGCTAAAACCGTTATTCAGTTTTTCACTTTTTGTAACAATCGCCGGAGCCCACCAGCCTCGCCGGGGCGTGCAAGCCTCCACGGGGCGTCGGCGGCGGGCACTTCACGGCACCGGCAACCAAACGCTAAAACCGCCACGCCGGGTCAGCGGGCACCAGGCGAAGTCCCAGGCGGGAGGCGGCAACGGCGGCTGTTTGTCGAGCGCAAACGCGCTGCCCTTCCAATCGAAGACTTCCGAACCCTGCCAGACCAGGACCACACCCTGGGCCTGGCTGTCATCGGTGTCGACCCACCGCGCCGCCGCCGCGGCCATGAACGCGTCGATCGGTTCATCGTCGATCTGCGCGCGGTACGGCGAGCCCAGCAGCCAGCGGCCGATGTTCAGGTGCCAGGTCCAGTCCTGCGCCAGCTGGTTGCGGTAGGCCCAGGTCATGAAGCTGCGAAACAGGTTCAAGCCTTCGGGCGGGTCGAGCTTGAGCAGCGCCGGGCAGATGTCGAACAAGGTGTGCCAATAGGGCAACAGGCGTGCATCCAGATGCACGAAGCTACGCGAATTGCTCGGGTATTCCGGCCGCGCCGGCTCCGTGTGCAGGCGGCGCGACGCCTTGCTGACCAGGCGGCTGGCGCCGGCAGGCAATAGAGGGTTCATAAAACGCACTCACAGTCGTGACGATAAAACGCCTCCTGATCACAGGAAGCCCAAGGCACACGTCAGAATGCGGGGGATGCGCGGGGGTTGGCCGAGGGCCAGGAATAACGCGGCGGCGCCTTGTTGCGCCGTTCATGGGCCGGCCGCGGGGTCTGGCCGAGGCCCAGCAGCCAGGCCAGGCCGATCAGGAACACGATGGCCACGCTCACGGCAGCGCACACCGGGCAGGCAAAGTAATTCGAGATATCGCTGGAAGCCGGGCTACCCAACCCTTTGTCGGAAAGTGGCGCCTGGTTGCTGTCCACCGAACAGAACGCGCCACCGACACCATTGAGCTGCTGGCCGAGCATCTGGCCATGGCCCAAACCGCACACAAACAGGTTCAGCAGGACGCAGAAGTACAGGGTCCAGGCGATCAGCGAACGGTCCGAGCGGCGCAGTTTCATGGCGGCGACTCTACCATCGAAGCCCCGAAGGGATGAAGCGCGGCGCGCCCCTGTGGCAGAACGTCGCAGATTACGCACATCGGCCAGGGTTGGTAGACTTGGCGCCCTCCGCGTTTACTCCTTTTCAACGCCTGGCGTATAGATCCAGAGCAAGGCAGGCGCTTCACAGGATGCACAGTTGATGAGTACGTTATTCACCCGCCGCAAGGTCCTGACCGGCATGGGCCTGTTGGGTCTGGGCCTGCTGGCCGGTTGTGACAACAGCCCCAAGTTGAATTTCAAGTACGGCAAGGACTTGAGCGACAAGATCATGGGCCGCACCTTCAAGCTCAAGAATACCCAGGGTGAAACCGTCACCTTGAGTTCGTACCGTGGCCTGATGCCGGTGGTGTTTTTCGGCTTCACCCAGTGCCCGACCGTGTGCCCGACCACCCTCGCCCGCGCCGCCCAGGCCAAGAAACTGATGGGCCGCGACGGCGAGATCATGCAGGTGATCTTTATCACCCTCGACCCCGAGCGCGACACGCCAGAGATCCTCGACCGCTACGTCAAGGCCTTCGACCCCAGCTTCGAAGCGCTGTACGGCACCCCGGAAGAGATCGCCGTGGCCGCCAAGGAATTCGGGATCTTTTATGAAAAGGTCCCCGCCGGCGACACCTACACCCTGTCCCACACCGCCACCAGTTTCGTGTTCGACACCCGCGGCAACCTGCGCCTGGGCCTGTCGGCATCCCTTAACGCTAAAGAGTGTGCAGAAGACCTGCTCACCGTCATGGAGGTCTGCTAATGACTGCCGTTCAACACCTCAAGCGCACCCTGATCGGCCTGTCCCTGCTGGGCCTCGCCGCGCACGCCAGCGCCCAGGTCCAAGTCAGCGACGCGTGGGTGCGTGCCACGGTGCCGGGCCAGCCATCCAGTGGCGCGTTCATGACCGTGACGGCCGACAGCGACAGCAAACTGCTGCGCGTCGCCTCGCCGGTAGCCAAGGACGTGCAGATCCATGAAATGAGCATGAAGGACGACGTGATGCGAATGGGCCCGGTGGACTCGATCACCCTGCCCGCAGGCACCCCGGTCAAGCTCGACCCGGACGGTTATCATGTGATGCTGATGGGCCTGACCGGGCAGATCAAGGAAGGCGACCAGGTGCCGCTGACCTTGACCGTGGAAAACGCCAAGGGCGAGCGGCAGACCGTCGAGGTCAAGGCCGCTGCCCGCGGGTTGGATGGCATGGCCCCTGGCAAGATGCATTGATGGGCTGGCGCCGGTTCAATCCACGATGAACAGCTTGGCGCCAACCCGCGTCGAGGAGCGATGCCCTTCCATGTTGTTTCCCACCTGATAACTCATCCCGGCCGTCAGCGTGAATTGACGGCCATCTTCCAGTTCCGTGTGCAGCTCGCCTTCGAGGCACAGCAGCACATGCCCACGCCAGCACCAGTGATCGGCCAGGTAGCCGGGGGTGTATTCGACCATGCGTACACGGGTGGTGCCAAAGTGGCCAGTGCGCCACCAGGCACTGCCGGTGATGCCTGGATGAAGCTCGGGTTCGAGGGTGGACCAGTCGGTGATGCCAAACGGGACAGCAGTGAGTTCCATGGTGGGCTCGGTCGTCAGTTAACGTGAACCGACCCTAACCACCTGGAATGCTGCGCGACAGACACAGATCGCCGGCTTTTTTGGGATACACGCCCACTGCAACCCCGACGGCGAGTGGTGAATCGCCTCATCGTGCCCCACCTACCCGCACCGCCGGTAACGGGTGGCCGCATTCAACCTCGCATCCAGCACCAACTCCTCGATCCTGAGCGTCCTCGCCAGCGCTTCGAGGTGATCCAGCATCGCCTTGCCATCGCCTGCCGAGGCCCTTTGCATCCGATATTTATGCTCACTTCCCAGCTTAATAATATTTTATTAAAAACCGCCCGGCCCCTACCTTGAAGTCATGCCCAAGCTGAATCCAACTGCATTACGCAAGGACAGACACATGACGCAAGCAATCACCCAAACAGACACCCTGGTGGTAGGCGCCGGCCAGGCCGGCGTGGCCATGAGCGAGCATTTGAGCAAGCACGGCGTGCCGCACCTGGTGCTGGAACGCAGCCGGATCGCCGAGCGCTGGCGCAGCGGCCGCTGGGATTCGTTGGTGGCCAACGGGCCGGCCTGGCACGACCGCTTTCCCGGCCTCGCCTTCGAAGGGCTCGCCCCGGATGCCTTCGCGCCGAAAGAGCGCGTGGCGGATTACTTCGAAGCCTATGCACGCCAGTTCAATGCGCCGATCCGCACCGGCGTGGAAGTCACCTCGGTGCTGCGCAATGTCGGCCGCCCCGGTTTTACCGTACACACCAGCGACGGCGTGATCGAAGCCAACCGCGTGGTGGCGGCGACCGGGCCGTTCCAGACGCCGGTGATCCCGGCGATCGCGCCGACAGACACGGCACTGCATCAGATCCATTCCGCCGACTATCGCAACCCCGGCCAACTGCCCCAAGGCGCGGTGCTGGTGGTGGGCGCCGGCTCGTCGGGGGTGCAGATCGCCGATGAACTGCAGCGCAGCGGCCGTCAGGTTTACTTGTCGGTCGGCGCCCACGACCGCCCGCCGCGTGCCTATCGCCAGCGTGATTTCTGCTGGTGGCTCGGTGTGCTGGGCGAATGGGACCAGGCCGCGATCAAGCCCGGCCGCGAACACGTGACCATTGCCGTGAGCGGCGCCCACGGCGGCAAGACCATCGACTTCCGTGAGTTGGCCCTGCGCGGCATGACCCTGGTCGGGCCCACCGAGTCTTTCCATGGCGGCGTGGCCACCTTCCAACCCACCCTGCTGGAGAACCTCGCACGCGGCGACGAAAACTACCTGGCCCTGCTGGACGCGGCGGATGCATATATCGAACGCAACGGCCTCGACCTGCCCGTGGAGCCCGAAGCCCGGCGCGTCTTCGCCGATGCCGAGTGCGTGAAACAGCCGATCCTGCAACTGGACCTGGCCCGCGCCGGCATCACCTCGATCATCTGGGCCACCGGCTTTGCCGTGGATTACGGCTGGCTGAAGGTCGATGCGTTCGACGCCGCCGGCAAGCCGCAGCACCAGCGCGGCGTGTCCAGCGAGGCCGGCATCTACTTCCTCGGTTTGCCCTGGCAGTCGCGCCGTGGCTCGTCGTTTATCTGGGGCGTGTGGCACGACGCCAAATACCTCGCCGACCATATCGCCACCCAGCGTCAGTACCTCGAATATCGCGTCGCGGCCCCGCTCGTGCGCCCGTCCCCTGTCAGCGCCTGATCATTTTTCCCGGAGTTTTTTGATGCCTACCCACACGCGCATCCGCATGTTCAACACTAAACAAACCTACCCCAACCAGAGCCTGGACAATGACCTGTGCCAGGCCGTGCGCGCCGGCAACACCGTGTATGTGCGCGGCCAGGTCGGCAGCGATTTCGACGGCAACCTGGTCGGCCTCGGCGACCCGCGTGCCCAGGCCGAGCAGGCCATGCGCAACGTCAAGCAACTGCTGGAAGAAGCCGGCAGCGACCTCAGCCATATCGTCAAGACCACCACCTACCTGATCGACCCGCGCTACCGCGAGCCGGTGTACCAGGAAGTCGGCAAATGGCTCAAGGGCGTGTTCCCGATTTCCACCGGGCTGGTGGTATCGGCCCTGGGCCAGCCGCAGTGGCTGATGGAAATCGATGTGATCGCCGTGATTCCCGAGTAAGGAGCCGTACATGACCTTTTCAATCGTCGGCCGTTGCGCCGACACCGGCCAACTGGGTATCGCCATCAGCTCTTCGAGCATCGCCGTCGGCGCGCGCTGCCCCTGGCTGCGGCCGGGTGTCGGTGCGGTCGCGACCCAGAACATCACGCTGCCGGCCCTCGGCCCGGACGTGCTCGACCTGCTGCAACAAGGCCTGGCCCCCGCCGCCGCAATCGACCAGGCGCTGACCCGCAACGGCTACAGCCAATACCGCCAACTGACCGCGATCGATCACCTGGGCCGCAGCGTGCATTTCAGCGGCAGCCAAACCCTCGGCAAGCACCACGCGGTGTCGGGCGAACAGTGCGTCGCGGCCGGCAATATGCTCGCCGACCGCGCAGTGATCGAGGCGATGGTCCAGGCCTTCGAGCAAGGCGAAGGCCAACTGGCCGAGCGACTCTTGGCCGCGATGCATGCCGCCATCGCCGCCGGTGGCGAAGCCGGCCCGGTGCATTCGGCCGCGTTGCAGGTGGTGGGCGAACTGACCTGGCCGATCATCGACCTGCGGGTGGATTGGGCCGACGCCAACCCGATCGGCCAACTGCACACGCTGTGGGACGCCTATCGCCCACAAGTGCAGGCCTACATCGACCGCGCCCTGGCCCCCGACCACGCGCCCGGCTATGGCGTCGCCGGGGACGAGCGATGAGCCGCAGCCGCGCATTGCTGCAGACGCTGGTGGGGTTCGATACCACCAGCCGCGAGT
Source organism: Pseudomonas sp. GW704-F2 (assembly GCF_059423025.1). Lineage (NCBI taxonomy): Bacteria > Pseudomonadati > Pseudomonadota > Gammaproteobacteria > Pseudomonadales > Pseudomonadaceae > Pseudomonas > Pseudomonas sp. GW704-F2. The sequence continues at coordinate 41,112 of NZ_JBWKXO010000022.1, forward strand.
CCAACCTGCAGTTGATCGCCTTTGTGCGCGATTACCTGGCGAGTCACGGCGTGGCCAGCGAAGTGATCTACAACGAGGCCCGCACCAAGGCCAACCTGTTTGCCAGCATCGGCCCGGTGGAGGTGCCCGGGATTGTGCTGTCCGGGCATACCGATGTCGTGCCGGTGGATGGGCAACCGTGGAGCGTGCCGCCGTTTGAACTGACCGAACGCGACGGCCGGCTGTTCGGCCGGGGCACTGCGGACATGAAGGGCTACATCGCCTGCGTGCTGGCCCTGGTGCCGGCGCTGGTCGCAGCGACGTTGCGCCGGCCGGTGCATATCGCCCTCTCCTACGACGAGGAAGTCGGTTGCCTGGGCGTGCGCTCGTTGCTCAGCGTGCTGGCGCAGCGGCCGGTGAAGCCGATGCTGTGCATCATCGGCGAACCGACCGAACTCAAGCCGGTGCTCGGCCATAAAGGCAAGCTGGCGATGCGCTGCGATGTGCATGGCGCGGCCTGTCATTCGGCGTATGCGCCCCATGGCGTGAATGCGATCGAGCATGCCGCCGAATTGATCGGCGAACTGGGACGCATCGGCCAACGGCTGCGCGATAAGCAGGATGCGCGCTTTGATCCGCCGTTCAGTACGGTGCAAACCGGGGTGATTGGCGGGGGCAAGGCGTTGAACATCGTGCCCGCCGACTGCCGGTTTGATTTTGAGGTCCGCGCGCTGCCGGGCCAGGCCCCGCAAGCGGTGGCGGATGAATTGCGCGCCTACGCCGAGCAGCAGGTATTGCCGCGCATGCAGGCGGTGAGCGCGCAGAGTGCGATTCGCTTTACCGAGCTGTCGGCGTATCCGGGGCTGATGACCGATCAGCATAGCGAGGCGGCCGAGTTGATCGCGGCATTTTGTGGCTCGCGGGCGTTCGGCACGGTAGCGTTCGGCACCGAGGGCGGGTTGTTCGACGCGGTGGGCATTCCCACGGTGGTGTGCGGGCCCGGCAGCATGGACCAGGGGCATAAACCGGACGAGTTTGTGAGTGTGGCGCAGTTGGCACAGTGCGATCAGATGTTGCACAGCATGCTGAACGCGCTGCGTTGACGACCCTCGGCTGTGCCGGCGACATACCCTGCATCAATCGCTACCCGCAGCTGATGGAACCGTACTTGAAGGCGGCCCACATAGGAAAACGGCTAATAGCCGTTTTCACTTCAACAGCCTTTGAGTATTGACCATGATAGGAATTCCACCGCACTCGCCGTTGAACAACCCGCTCAACGCTGCGCCGCCTGAAGAGTTGCGTCAGCGCCCCGAAGCGGGTGTACCTGACAGGGAAAGCATACGCATGGGCGTAAGAGAAGAGGATGCATACCGCACGCTGGATGTCTTTTTTGACGTGGCAGAAGCTAACGGCATCAAGGATCTGAACCCGAGCCACGGCAGGCCCTACCTCGATAACAACTTGAACCCGCCGGGCAACGTGGTGCCGCTGTCCGTCCACTTCCGCCCGGACCGTCCGGATGACACTTACAGCCCGGGGCACTTGAAGGCGGTCAACAACTTCGGCACACAACTCGACGCACGGTTGAAGCAACTGAACATCCGGAATGTCGGGCCCGAGGAGTAATCCCAGCGCCGATCAGAGTTGACGCCTGCGTGACCCAGGACAGCCGGGCCGATGCGTTGTTGGCCCAGGCTTGAGCGCGCCGATCAGGCGAGCAAACGCGCCAGCTCCTCGCGGCAGTAATCGACGAACAACTGCACCGGCTTGGTCAACGGTGCGCGGCGCAACCACACGGCCGACAAGCCCGAGCCGGTGACGGTTTCCGCCAGCGGCAGGCATACGACTTTCTGGCCGTCATAGGTGTACTCGGTAAACGGCCTGGTCACCAGGATCGAAAAGCCAAACCCGCGCCCCACCATGCCCCGCACCATCTCGATCGACGGCGAGCTGAACACGATGTTCGGCGTCAAGCCGCGCTCTTCAAAGATGCTCACGAAGTACGTGCGGCTCGGTAGTACATCCAGCAGGATCATCGGCTCCAGCACCAGGTCCGCGAGCGACACCTTGGCCTGCTGCGCAAAGCGATGATCGGCCGGCAACAGCGCATACGGCTGCTGCGGCGGCATCAACGGCGTGGTCTCGATGGTCGCGCCCAGGTCATGCTCGAACAGCATCGCCACGTCGATACTGCCGGCCGTCAGCGCCTGCACCAACTCCTGCTGCTCGCCATCGCGCATGCGGATTTCCACCCCCGGCCAGCGCGCCTTGAAACCGGCGATCAAACGCGGCAGGTACAGCGGCGCGACGGTTTCGAAGCAGCCGATATCGATCTGCCCCGCCACCACGTCATTGTCGGCCAGGGCATTCTGCTCGAACTCGTGGGCCACCCGCAGCAGCTCCAGCGCCTTGCGATAAAAGCGCGCGCCGCTGGGGGTGAGCGACACGCCCTGGGCGTGATGGCGGATAAACAACTGCACGCCAAAGCTGTCTTCCAGTTGCTTGATCGCGGTGGACACCGACGGTTGCGCGATATACAGCTTGCGCGACGCCTCGGCGACGCTGCCGCACTCGGCCGTGGTGACGAAATATCTGAGCTGGCGCAGGTTATAGGCAGCCATCGGGCCCTCCGCAAATGTGGGACTTCGCCCCAGGACACAAGCGGGCAACATACCGGAGCGCGTGGCCACGCGAGATACTTTTTTTAAGGTCTATAGCAACAAACTTACTAATTTACCTCCCCGCCCCCATTGCAGATGATCGCTCCAACAACAAAGCGCCGCTGAGCGGCGTACAGCGAAGTACGTCAACGTACTCACCTTGCCTTGGAGCTCGTCATGGTTACCACTGCAACATCCAGCGCCCCGCTTATCGAAAAACACACGATTGGATACGTGCCCCCGGAAGATCGCCACGGAAAGGTAAGAGACCTGTTCACCCTGTGGTTCGGCGGCAACATCGCGCCGTTGCCGATCGTCACGGGTGCGCTGGGCGTGCAACTGTTCCACCTCAACCTGATCTGGGGCATTGTCGCCATCCTCGTCGGCCACCTGGTCGGCGGCGTGCTGATGGCATTGCACTCGGCCCAGGGCCCGCAGATGGGCATCCCGCAAATGATCCAGAGCCGCGCACAATTCGGCTCCCTCGGCGCGTTGCTGGTGGTGGTGATCGCCGGGGTGATGTACATCGGCTTCTTCGCCTCCAACATCGTGCTGGCCGGTAAATCCCTGCACGGTGTGGTCGACAGCGTGCCCGTGCCGGTGGGCATCGTGATCGGCGCCATCGGTTCCGGGATCATCGGCATCATCGGCTACCGCTTCATCCACGTACTCAACCGCATCGGCACCTGGGTACTGGGCGCGGGGATCGTGCTGGGTTTCGGCTACATCTTCAGCCATATACAGACCAGCGACTTTCTGACCCGCGGCAGCTTCAACCTCTCCGGCTGGCTGGCCACCGTGTCCCTGGCGGCGCTGTGGCAGATCGCATTCGCGCCCTACGTCTCCGACTATTCGCGCTACCTGCCGGCCGACGTACCCGTCGCGTCGACCTTCTGGACCACCTACCTGGGCTCGGCGCTGGGTTCGAGCCTGTCGTTCATCTTCGGCGCCGTCGCGGTGCTCGCCACCCCGGTGGGCATGGACACCATGGACGCGGTCAAACTCGCCACCGGCGCCATCGGCCCATTGATGCTGGTGCTGTTCTTGCTCAGCGTGATCAGCCACAACGCCCTCAACCTGTACGGTGCGGTGCTGTCGATCATCACCCTGGTGCAGACCTTCGCCTACCGCTGGATCCCCACCGCGAAAAGCCGCGCCGTGATCTCGATCATCGTACTCGCGGCCTGTTCGGTGGCCGCGGTATTCGCCTCGAAAGACTTTATCGGCCACTTCGTCGACATGGTTCTGGTGCTGCTGGTGGTACTGGTGCCGTGGACGGCGATCAACCTGATCGACTTCTACGCGATCCATAAAGGCAAGTACGACATTGCATCGATCTTCCGCGTGGACGGCGGGATCTACGGGCGCTACAACCCCCAGGCGCTGCTGGCCTATGCGGTGGGGATCGCGGTGCAGATTCCGTTCATGAACACACCGCTGTACGTGGGGCCGATTTCGCAGCACATCAACGGCGCGGATTTGTCGTGGGTGGTGGGGTTGGTGGTGACGTCGCCGTTGTATTTCTGGTTGGCGAGTCGGGACAGTGCGTATAAGCGGCGGATGGCGGAGGGGACGCTGGTGGGTGGAGTTTGAAACAGCCTGTCGGTTGCGCCTCGATTAACCGCACCTTATAGTTCGCCCCGTCGCTGGCATTGGTCGGCGACAGGGTTTCGCAGCCCTACACAATAGAATCAACCTGCACAGTCATCAGACCCTCAGGCGAAGTCCGCCTGCGCCTCGTTTATGGCGGCTGTGCGTGGGAGACCTTCGGGTCTGCCGGGGGTGATTCTTCCTGGTCTGCGAACCCGCGCACAGTTGCCACCCAATCTGTTTCGCAGCAGCAAGGTGGTGATTCTTTTTACCCAAATAGAATCGAACCTCATGACCAATCAAAATCCGCCCCGCCGCTTCACCCCCATGTCCCAAACCGCAACCGACTACCCGGTCCTGCTGATCGACAGCGACGCCCCGCTCAGCGAGTTGCACGCCTGCGCCAGCGAACGCCTCAATGCCGCGCTCGCCTACCTGCACCTGATGGCCTGTTCCAAAGTGTCCGACTATGCCGAGCACGACATCAATACCGTCGCCAACACCGCCCGGATCATGGTCCAGGATGTGGCGGATGTGTTTACGGTGATGGAGCGGCGTGGGTTTGATTCGCCTGCGGTGAGTTGATGTAAGTGCTGAGGAAACCCGCTTTGGCGGGTTTTCTGGTTTCTGGCGAACTGGAAGTTGGCGCGTGAAGTGGATTTGATGGCGTTTGTACCGCCGCCATCGCAGCCTCGCTGGGGCTCGACAGCTCCCACAGTTGACCGAGTCCGGCCTCCAGCAGTTGGACGGTCACCAAGCCCCGTCACTTGGCCCCGTTAAACCACGCTGGCCGAACATCCTCGTCGACCCAGAGGCCACAATGGCGGCGCTATTGACACCCCGCTATCATGTGGCCTTTCGCTTACCCCCCGAGGAAACCGCATGCCCGCCCTCTCCTTTCGCAACGCCCTCCCCAGCGACGCCGCCCATTGCTTCGACATTGAAACCACTGCCTACGAAGGCGACGAAGCCGCGACCCTGGAAAAGATCGCCACGCGCATTGCCCAATACCCGCAAGGCTTTTTGATCCTGGAGGCAGATGGCGAGGTGGTGGGCTTCATCAACAGCGGCTGCGCCCACAAGGTGGTGATGTCGGATGAGGCGTTCAAGGAGTTGGTCGGCCATGCGGCCGAGGCGCCGAATGTGGTGATCATGTCGGTGGTGGTCGCCCCGGCGCACCAGGGCAAGGGCTATTCCACCGCGTTGATGCGCGAGTTTGTGCAGCGCATGCGCGCGCTGGGCAAGCAGACGATTCACTTGATGTGCAAGGACCGCCATGTGGCGCTGTACACACGCCTGGGCTACCGCTACGTGCAGCCGTCGGCGTCGGATCATGGCGGGATGGCGTGGCATGAGATGGTGATGGCCTTTTAAAGCCACCCTGGGAACTTATCCTTGTTGCAGCGCCCAACAAGGCACCACGAATTGACTCGGAGTGCTTTGATGTCCAGGGCACGTATCAGCCGCTTGTTGACCTCCTCTTTGATCGCAGCCCCGTTGATGGCCATGGTGCCGGTTGCATTCGGTGCCACTGCGCAGGACATCGAGCACCTCCGAAACTTATCCGTCGACCAGTTCCGCCGGGAGGCCAAGCAACGCGCCGAGGAGCAGGCGCGCCAGGAAGCCAGGGAAAAGCAGTTGCAGGAAGAGGAGGTACGCGCTTTATTGGTCGAAAAACCCTGATCACGCCCACACTCAATCGTATAAAGAACTGTCTAGACGCTTGTCGGACAACGGGCCACAAGGAATCCAGCGCGATGCAGCCTCCTCTCATTGAAATCAGCGACCAGCCCAACCCCGACGCCGAACGCATCCTCGGCAACGGCCTGGCGGCGTTCAACGAACAAGCCACCGGCTACCATGACCGGCGCCCGCTGAGCGTGCTGGTCAAAGACCCGCACACCCAGCAGGTGCTCGGCGGCATCACCGGCCGGAGCGCATTCGGCATGGCCTTCCTCGACCTCTTCCACTTGCCCGAGACCCTGCGCGGTTCCGGTATCGGCAGCCGATTGCTGCGCGCCTTCGAAGACGAAGCCCGACGCCGCGGCTGTCGCAATGCCGTGCTCTACACCATCAGCTTCCAGGCGCCGGGGTTCTATGAGAAGAACGGCTGGGTGCGGTTTGGCGAAATCGCCTGTGAACCCGAGGGCAACAGCCGGGTGTTTCTGTCGAAACAGCTGTGAGATTCAGGCGTTCACTGGTTGGAGATCAACGTGCCGGTACCGACGGGTGAATAGATGATGGCCTGGGTATCCAGGTTCTTGATGCCCGAGCTGATTTCTTCAATCCATCGATACAGCCTCCCAAAAGCAAACCAATATCATTTGCGCACAACCCGACGCTTTGGTTTAATCGCGAGCAATTCTTATTTACACCAAAGCCTTTGCGCTGGATGGATAGTGTGTCGACCTCCTTCACCCACCTCTATGGCACCCACCACAGCTGGCTGCTCGGCCTGCTGCGGCGGCGCCTGAACGACCGCTGGGATGCCGCCGACCTGGCCCACGACACGTTTATCCGCATCCTCGGCCGCCCGTTGGCCGAGACCGATCACGTCGGCCAACGCTCCTACCTGGCCACCATCGCCCGTGGCCTGTGTATCGACCACTGGCGCCGCCGCCAACTGGAACGCGCCTGGCTGCAAACCCTGGCCGAGCGCCCGGAAGCGCGGCAGCCGTCGCCGGAGCAGCGGGCGATCATCGTCGAAACCCTCTACGAAGTGGACACGATGCTCGCGCGCCTGCCGAAGAAGGTCAGCGAGGCCTTTTTACTCGCGCACTTGCACGGCCTGCCCTACAAGCAGATCGCCGTACAGCTTGGCGTGTGCGAGCGCATGGTCAAGAAGTACATGGCCCAGGCCCTGCTGCACTGCGCGATTCTGGAAGCCGAACTCGACGGGATGCTGGTGCAATGAGCCGCCCCGGCCAGCTCAGCCACGCCAGCCTGGAGCAGGCTGCGCACTGGTACGTGCGCCTGCAGGACCCAGGCGGTGCGCTCGAACAGTTGCGCTGGCAAACCTGGGTCGCGCAAAGCCCCGAGCACCTGGCGGCCTGGCAGTACGTGCAGCGCGTCAGCCAGCGTTTTGCGCCGTTGCTGGAGCAACCCCATGGCGCCAGCCGGGCCTTGCGCAGCTCGCGGCGCCAGACGCTCAAGACCCTGCTGGTGCTGGGTGTCGGCTCGACACTGGCCTGGGGCACTTGGCGCCACAGCCCCCTGCCCCGCCTGGCAAGCGGCTGGAGTGCCGACTATGCAACCGCCAACGGCGAGACCCGCGACGCGCTGCTGACCGATGGCAGCCATGTGTGGTTGAACGCACTGAGCGCGCTGGATGTGCGCTTCGATGCCGCGCAACGCTTGCTGCGCCTGCGCTTTGGCGAAGTGTTGATCGACACCGCCAAGGACCCCAACCGTCCGTTCCTGGTGGACACCGAACAAGGCCGGCTGCAGGCGCTGGGCACGCGCTTCAGCGTGGTGCAAGGCGATGAACATACCCAGCTCACGGTGTTCGAGGGCCGGGTGCGGGTGAGTACACTCAACCCGCACCCACGGATTGTCGACACCGGCCAACAGCTGACGTTTACCCGCAACCACTTCAACACCGCCAGCGTCGCCTCCCCGGCCCGTGAAGCCTGGAGCCGTGGCGTGCTGCTGGCGGACAACCTGCCGCTCGGCGAGTTGATCGCCGAACTCAACCGCTATAGCCCCGGCCACCTGGGCTGCGACCCGGCCGTGGCGCAGTTGCCGGTGATGGGTTCGTTCCCGCTCAAGGACAGCGACCAGGCCCTGCACCTGCTGCAAGCCGCGCTGCCGATTCGGGTCGAGCGGCCGATGCCGTGGTGGGTCAGCGTGGGGCCGCAGTAAAAAATTTCACCCGCCAGTTCCCTTTTTCGACACTCGTTCGGTTAACCCTGCAGACGCTTTCAACTCGCCGATCGACTTGATCCAAAGGGACACCTCCATGCCGCAACCTGCTCGCTTCGCGCTGCGCCCACTGGCGCTGGCCACCTCCCTGCTTTGCCTCGGCGCGCCGACGCTGTACGCCGCCGAGCCGACCTCGACCCAGGAAGCCGCGCGCAGTTATCGCATCGCGGGCGGCGCCCTGGTCGCCGTGCTGAACAGCTTCGCCGAACAGTCCGGAATGTTCATCGCCGGCCATAACAGCCTCGCCGCCGGTAAAACCAGCCCCGGCCTGAACGGCAGCTATACCCCGACCAGCGGTTTGCAGCACCTGTTGCAGGGCAGCGGTTTGCAGGCGCTGCCCCAAGGCAACAACGGTTACGTGCTGGAGCTGATCCCCGCCCACAGCGGCGCGCTGGAGCTGGGCGCCACGACGATTTCCGGCCAGGGCCTGGGCGCTATCACCGAAGACACCCATGCCTACACTACCGGTGTCATGGCCTCGGCCACCGGCCTGCCGCTGTCGATGCGCGACACCCCGCAGTCGGTCACGGTGATCACCCGCCAGCAGATGGACGACCAGGGCTCCAACAGCATCGCCGACACCCTGCGCCGCGCCCCCGGCGTGAGCGTGCAGAACTACGACAGCGAACGCTGGGAGTTCTCCAGCCGTGGCCTGCCGATCACCAATTTCCAGTACGACGGCGTCAACGCCACCTATGACGGCGTGTACGACTACGGCACCACCAGCACCGACATGGCAGTGTACGACCACCTGGAAATCATCAAGGGCTCGGCCGGCCTGCTCAGCGGTTCCGGCGACCCGTCGGCCACGGTCAACCTGATCCGCAAAAAGCCCACGCGGGAATTCAAGGCCTCGGTCACCCAGACCTTCGGCTCCTGGGACAACTACCGCACCGAAGGCGATATTTCCGGCCCCTTGACCGAGTCGGGCAATCTGCGCGGACGCTTTGTCGGCGTGTATCAGGACCGCCAGTCGTATCTCGATCACTATCAGCACACCAAGGACATCGGCTACGGCATCCTTGAAGCGGACCTTACGCCCGACACCCTGCTGACCTTCGGTATCGACCAGCAAGACACCCGCTCCCGTGGCGCCAGCTGGACCGGTTTCCCGATGTTCTTCAGCGACGGCTCGCGCACGCACTTCTCGCGCTCGTTCAACCCGGCGGCCGACTGGAGCCGCCGCGACTTCCAGAACCAGACGCTGTTCGCCTCGGTGCAACAGCAGTTGGCGAACGACTGGTCGCTCAAGGTCAGCCTCGACCGCAAGCGCAGTCAGCACGACACCCTGCTCGCCTCCGCCAGCGGCGGCAACCCGGACCCGGTCAGCGGCGACGGCATGTACATGTTCATGGGCAAGTACAAGGGCGACCAGTTACAGAACACCCTGGACGTCAATCTCAGCGGGCCGTTCAACCTGTTTGGCCGCGAGCACGAGCTGATCATGGGCTTTATGGCCACCCGCTCGAAGCAGGACGTGCCGGTCTACGGTTCGATTTACCCCGCCGTGGGCGGCAGCATTTTCGACTGGCACGGCGAGTACGCCAAACCGGATATCCCGCGCAGCGGCCAGAACGATATCGTGCAACGCCAGACCGGCGCCTACCTGGCCACGCGCTTGAAACCCACGGACGATTTGTCAGTGATCCTCGGCACGCGCGTCAGCACGTTCAGCGGCACCGACACCACCGATTTCTATGACCCGACCAAGGCCGACAATCGCACCACCTACCGCCAGAGCGGCGTGGTCACGCCGTATGCCGGGATCGTCTACGACCTCAACGACACCTGGTCGGTGTACACCAGCTACACCCAGATCTACCGCCCGCAAAGCAGCAAGGACGCCGACCGCAAACTGCTCGACCCGATCGAGGGCGCCACCTATGAAGCCGGGCTCAAGGCAGCGTTCTACGACGGCCGCCTGAATGCCAGTTTTGCCGCGTTCCGCATCGAGCAGGACAATGTCGCCGAGTACGTGTCGGGCTTCGAGACCGATTCGGTGTACCGCCCGATTGCCGGCGCCACCACCAAGGGCTTCGAGGCGCAACTGTCGGGTGAAGTGCTGGACGGCTGGAACATCTCGGCCGGCTACACCTACCAGCACACCCGCGATGCCAACAACGATTATGTGTACAGCTCGGTGCTGCAAACCACCACGCCGCAGCAGGTGGTGCGCCTGTTCAGTAGCTATCGCCTGCCCGGCGCGCTGGAGCATGTCACCGTGGGCGGCGGCGTGAATTGGCAGAGCGAGTTTTTCGGCAACGTGTTCCAACCCGACCCGAACGACACGCTCAACTTCGGCCAGAACGCACGCATCACCCAGGACAGTTACTACCTGGTCGACCTGATGGCGCGCTACCGCTTCAACGAGCACCTGAGCACCACGCTGAACGTGAAGAACCTGTTCGATAAAAAGTACTACACGGGCCTGGGCAACTTCGGCACCGGCTTCTACGGCGAACCGCGCAGCCTGCAACTGGCGACTAAATGGGACTTCTAGGCTGACGGCCCCGGCAGTCTGTGCAATGATCCTCCCTCGATCTCCCGAGGGATGGAGCCGCCGCCATGTCGCTGAACACCGCCACTCACCCCGCGCAAGCGCCGCGCTTCTGGCGCGACGAGCGCTTGCCGTTCATCGAAGCGCGAACCATCGCCGATGGGCGCAAGGTCACCTACACCCGCCACGCCCACGAGCATTTCTCCATCGGCGCGATCACCACCGGGCGCAGCTATTACCACTACGGCGCGGACACCTTCCAGATCAGCGCCGGCACGGTGGTGCTGATGAACCCCGGCGATGTGCATGCGTGCAACCCGATCCACGACCAACCCTGGTCGTATCACATGCTCTACCTCGACACGCCCTGGCTGACGGACCTGCAATACCAGTTGGGCTTCAGCACCGACCAGGGTTATCGACCGTTCAATACGCCCTATACCCGCGACCCGGTGCTGTACAACGGCCTGATCGAGCTGTACCGAACGCTGTTGGATGAGCACGCCGAACTCCTGCAAAAACAGAGCATGCTGGTGAGTTATTTCAGCGAGGTGCAGCAGCGCCTGAACCCTTCGAACACGCCGGTGCGGGAGGTCAATCACAAGCTGGAACGCGCCGCCGAGTACATCCGCGAACACTGCACCCAGGCCTTGAAACTCGAAGACATCTGCCTGGCGGCCGAGCTGTCGCCGTCTTATCTGATCCGCGCCTTCAAGCAGTATTACGGCTTGACGCCCCATGCGTTTCTGGTGAACCGGCGCATTCAGTTCGCCCGCACCCAATTGCGCAACGGCGAACTGATCGCCGACGTCGCCCTGGCCGCCGGCTTTGCCGACCAGGCGCACTTCCAGCGCACCTTCAAGCAGCACTTCGCCGCCACGCCGGGGCAGTACCGCGACTTGCTCAAGCCATCAGCAAATAACCCACACTGGCCACCAGCAACGCGGCCATCGAACGGTTGAACACCCGCACGCCCTGCGGGTTGCCGAGGTAACGGCGCAAAAACGTGCCGGCGTACGCCCAGCAGGCTACCGACAGGTAGCAGATCACCAGGTAGAGCGCCGCAAACAGCCACACTTGCCGGGCGTCGCCATCCGCGACAAACAACCCCATGCCCGCCACGCAGGCCAGCCAGGCTTTGGGGTTCAGCCATTGCATGATCGCGCCGTAGAGCATCGACGGCGCCGTTGCGGTGCCTTCGGCGTCCAGCCGGCCATCGTCCACCGCAAGTTTCCAGGCCATGTACAGCAGGAAGGCGACCCCGCCCCACTGGATCAACTGGGTCAGAATGGGCCAGCGCAGCAGCACTTCATGCAGCCCCAGGCCGATCAGCACCAGCAACAGCGTGAAGCCGGTGGCGGCACCGAACACGTGTTTCTGGCTGGCGACAAAACCGAAGCGCGCACCCGAACTGAGGGCGACCACATTCACCGGGCCCGGTGTGATGGAGGTGGCCAACGCGAAGGCGGCCATGGAAAGGATCAAGCTCATTGCGGTTCCCTGTTGTGGTGATGAACAGGGGCCACGGTAAACACCCCGGCGAGCCGGGTATTGAAGAAAATGCCCCTGCTACTCGCCGGTCATGCGTTCCAGGCTGTTGCTCAGGTGCAACAACATCGCGGCGCGGGCGGCGTCGGGGTCCTGGCGGCGGATGGCGTTGAGGATCGCCTCGTGTTCCAGGTTGGCCAACTGGCCCAGCTTCATCAGGTCGGTATTGCCGCGCTCTTCGGCGTTGATGCGCGTGCGCGGGATCACCGAGTTGCCCAGGTGCTGGATCACATCGGTGAAGTAGGTGTTGCCGGTGGCCTGGGCAATCAACTGATGGAAGCGCACGTCGGGTTCGACGCTGCTGTCGTTGTTGGCCAGCGAGGCCTGGTAGTCATCGAGGGCCTCGCGCATATGCTGCAACTGCACCTCGCTGCGGCGCAACGCGGCCAGGGCGGCGGCCTGGGTTTCCAGGCCCAGGCGCAACTCGAGGATGCCGCGCACGCTGACGGCGGTGTCGTGGTTCAGGTGCAGGCCCTGGCGCTGGTCCCGCGCCAGCACAAAGGTGCCTACCCCGTGCCGGGTTTCCACCAGCCCTGCCGCCTGCAACTTCGACAGCGCCTCACGCACCACCGTGCGACTGACACCGTACTCGCCGACGATGGCCGACTCGGAGGGCAGCTTCTCGCCCGGCGCCATTTGGCCGAGGAGAATGCGCTGGGTCAGCGTGGTCACGATGTCATGGGCCAGGCCCTGGGAGCGCTTGCGGGGGGTGTCGTTGTGCATCGGTCATTCCATCGGTTGGACCCGGTCAATACTAACATCCCCCTCCGCCACCAACTTGTATGACAACAAACAAATTCCGCCACAACTGCGCCGTATTTTCATGGAAGCCAGCTTACCTGCGATTGCATCAGCGCGATTGATTTCATGCGCTATTGCGCCTGTAAAACAGGTACGCCAGCCCTGTCGCGTGCTCGTACAGCCAAAATTTACGTTGCGACGCGGAAAAAAGCAGTTGTATGATGTCTATCAAGTTGTCAGGCACCCCCGGCAGCCCTGAACCCATCCCCGCACAACAATAATCCGTGGGAGTTCTACCCCGTGACCGCTTCCAACCCTGCGACAGCTGCGCCTGCCCTCGACCCCGTCCTGGCCCGCGCGATCAAGAAGGTGAAGCAGCATGTGCTGCCACTGTTCGTGATCATGTTCATCGTCAACTACATCGACCGCGTCAACATCGGCTTTGTCCGCCCCCACATGGAACACGACCTGGGCATCGGCGCGGCCGCTTACGGTTTCGGCGCCGGCTTGTTCTTCATCGGCTATGCGTTGTTCGAAGTGCCCTCCAACCTGCTGCTGCAAAAAGTCGGCGCGCGTATCTGGCTGACCCGCATCATGTTCACCTGGGGCATCACCGCGACGCTGATGGCCTTTATCCAGAACGAAACCCACTTCTATATCCTGCGTTTTCTGCTGGGCGTGGCCGAGGCCGGGTTCTTTCCGGGGGTGATCTACTACTTCACCCGCTGGCTGCCCGGGGTGGAGCGCGGCAAGGCGATTGCGATCTTCCTCAGCGGCTCGGCCCTGGCCTCGCTGATCTCCGGCCCGCTGTCCGGCGTGCTGCTGCAAATCAGCGGGCTGGGCCTGCACGGCTGGCAATGGATGTACATCATCGAAGGCATGGCCTCGGTGCTGTTGTGCTTTTTCGTGTGGTTCTGGCTCGACTCCAAACCCCATGACGCCAAGTGGCTCAGCCGCGCCGAACAGGACGCGCTGGTGGGCGAGATCGAGCGCGAACAACGCGAGCGTGACGCCGCCACGACGGTCAAGCCGAGCCTGGGCACGCTGCTCAAGGACCGCCAGATCATGCTGTTCTGCGCCCTGTATTTCTGCATCCAACTGACCATCTACGCCGCCACGTTCTGGCTGCCGAGCATCATCAAGAAGATGGGCGACCTGAGTGACATCCAGGTGGGTTTCTACAATTCCATTCCCTGGCTGATTTCGATCATCGCCATGTATTCGTTCGCGGCCCTGGCCGGCAAGTACAAGCATCAACAGGCGTGGGTGGCCACGGCGCTGTTGATTGCTGCGGCGGGAATGTTTTTCTCCACCACCGGCGGGCCGATCTTTGCCTTTGTCGCCATCTGTTTTGCGGCGATCGGGTTCAAGTCGGCATCGTCGCTGTTCTGGCCGATCCCCCAGGGCTACCTGGATGCGCGCATCGCCGCGGCGGTGATCGCGCTGATCAACTCCATCGGCAACCTCGGCGGGTTTGTCGCGCCCACCACCTTCGGCTTTCTGGAGCAGACCACCGGGTCGATCCAGGGTGGTTTGTATGGGCTGGCCGGCACCTCGATCCTCGCGGCGATCCTGGTGTTCTTCGCCAAGACCCGGCCCGGCGCCCAGAGCCCGAGCGTGCTGCACCCCGCCCCCGTCCTGAGCAAATAAGGAAGCGTTTTGATGAATACAGAACACCAGCACCACGCCAGCCATGCCCCCATCGTCACCCACCTGCAAGTGATCCCGGTGGCCGGCCACGACAGCATGCTGCTCAACCTCAGCGGCGCCCACGGGCCGTTTTTCACGCGCAATATCGTGATTCTCAGGGACAGCGCCGGGCACATCGGCGTGGGCGAAGTACCGGGCGGCGAACGCATCCGCGAAACCCTGGAAGACGCGCGCAGCCTGGTGATCGGCAAGCCGATCGGCGCGTACCAGAGCATTCTCAATGCCATGCGCCGCACCTTTGCCGCCCGCGACAGCGGCGGCCGTGGCCTGCAAACGTTCGACCTGCGCATCACCATCCACGCCGTCACCGCGATGGAAGCGGCGCTGCTCGATCTGCTCGGCCAGTTCCTTGAAGTGCCGGTGGCCGCCCTGCTCGGCGAAGGCCAGCAGCGCGACGCGGTGAAGATGCTCGGCTACCTGTTCTACATCGGCGACCGCCAGCAGACCGACCTGGCCTACCGCAGCGAAGCCGATGGTGACAATTGGTGCCGCCTGCGCCATGAACCGGCCCTGACCCCGGACGCCATCGTGCGCCTGGCCGAAGCCGCCCAGGCCAAGTACGGCTTCAACGACTTCAAGCTCAAGGGCGGCGTGTTGCGCGGCGCCGAAGAAATCGAAGCGGTCACGGCCCTCGCCGAGCGCTTCCCCGACGCACGCATCACCCTGGACCCAAACGGCGCCTGGTCACTCAAGGAAGCCATCGCCCTGTGCCGCGACCAGCATCACGTATTGGCCTACGCCGAAGACCCATGCGGCGCGGAAAACGGCTATTCGGGCCGCGAAGTCATGGCTGAATTCCGCCGCGCCACCGGCCTGCCCACCGCCACCAACATGATCGCCACCGACTGGCGCGAAATGGGCCACGCGATCCAGCTGCAATCGGTGGACATTCCCCTCGCCGACCCGCACTTCTGGACGATGCAAGGCTCGGTGCGCGTGGCGCAGATGTGCCATGAATGGGGCCTGACCTGGGGCTCGCATTCCAACAATCACTTCGATATTTCCCTGGCGATGTTCACCCAGGTGGCCGCCGCCGCACCGGGCGACATCACCGCGATCGACACCCACTGGATCTGGCAGGACGGCCAGCGCCTGACCAAGGCGCCGTTGCAGATTGTCGACGGTCACATCCAGGTGCCGACCAAGCCGGGGCTGGGCGTCGAGATCGACATGGACGCGGTGGCCCAGGCCCACGAACGCTACAAAGACATGGGCCTGGGTGCGCGCAATGACAGCGTGGCCATGCAGTTCCTGATCCCCGGTTGGAGTTTCGATAACAAGCGCCCGTGCCTGGTGCGCTGAGCGCCGATCCCGGCCAGCCTCAACCGTGAATCAACGAAACGTGCGCGCCCACCCCGGCGCGCACGCCCTCGGCCACCGCAAGCGCCACGGAACCGGCGGCAAGGGACGCATCGCCACAGGCAAACACGCCGGCCACGGAGGTCTGGCGGGTTTCGTTGGTGTGCAGGTACGGGCCGGTGGGGCCGTCGGCCAGCACACAGCCCAACTGCTCGGCCAAGGGGCTGAGGCGAGTGCGGGACATCGTGAATACGCCGTCCAGTTGAATCACACGGCCATCAGCCAGTTCCAGAGCCACGCGCTCACCGCTGATCCGTGTCACCGCGGTGCGCTCCACGCGGACCCCGCGCCGATCCAACTGCGCCTGTTGCTCGGCATCCGGGGTGAACACACCATTGGTGAACAAGGTGGTGCTGCCCCAGTCCGGCAACATCAGCGCATGGTGCATCGCCAGCGGCGAGGTGGCCAACACACCGATGCGGCCTTGATCGAGCTCATAGCCGTGGCAGTAAGGGCAATGAAACACGTGCTTGCCCCAGCGTTCCGCCAAGCCTTCGAGGGCGGGCAATTCGTCCACCACCCCGGTGGCGAGGATCAGGCGTCGCCCCTCGAATCCGCCGTTGTATTGCGTGTGTAGCCTGAAACCGCCCGGCGCCGTAGCCGCCTGTAATACGCTGTCCTGCACCCAGGTGACGCTCGGATACTCCATCAGTTGGCTGCGACCTTCGGCGGCAATGACGTCCGGCGCCTGGCCGTCCTGGCCGAGAAAGCCATGGGCGGTGGCGGCAAACCGATTGCGCCGCTGCCCCGCGTCGATCACCAGAACCTTGCGTCGCGCCCGCGCCAATTGCAGGCCGGCGGACAAGCCGGCATAGCTGCCGCCCACGATAATGACGTCATGCATCATGAAAGTGCCCCTTGTCAGGTGCGCGCGGTTATCCGCGCGCTTTCACGACACACCATAAGTTACGTAAAAATAGCACGTCAAGTGTCTCGCAACTTTTTGGGTTACGAAGGATACTTTCGACCGAATCGACTTGAGGTTTTTTGATGAGAAACGACACCCGCCTCTCGCGCATGCTGCACGTGCTGATCCATATGGACCGCCATGAAGCGCGCGCCACCTCGGAGACCATCGCGCAGATGCTCGGCACCAACCCGGTGGTGGTGCGGCGCACACTGGGGCTGCTCAAGGAAAAAGGCTATGTCCGCTCGGAAAAAGGTCATCAGGGCGGCTGGACCCTGGGCAAACCCTTGAGTGAAATCACCTTGCTGGATATCCACAATGCCTTGGGCACGCCGTCGATATTCGCCATCGGCCTGTCCACCGACCACCCACAATGCCTGGTGGAACAGGCAGTGAACGCGGCACTGAGCGACGCGTTCGACCAGGCCCAGGCACTGTTACTGGCGCGGCTGGGGGATGTGACGCTGGCGCAGTTGGCCGAGGATTTCGACGAGCGTTGCCGCCTCGCCCCGGCACCCTGATCGCACTACAGCCGGCGTTTGCGCAACCACTGCAGGAACCCCTTCTTCACCGGCACCACCGGTGCTTCCTGGGCCAGGGTCTGCGCCGCATGTATGCGGAAATCCAGCAGCGCTTTCATCGCTTCGCCGATGTCATGCCGCGCATCCAGGCACGGCTTGAGGTATTCCTTCTCGATGCGATAGAGGGTGCAGAAGGTCTTGGCGCGAAAGTCCGCCAGCGTGGCCTCGTCGGACAAGATCCCAGCCTCGCCGATCACCTCCCCCGGCCCCATGCGCCCGGCTTCGAACATGTGCCCTGCCTTGTCCAGCATCACTGAGACCACGCCGGATTCGACGATAAACAAATGATCGCTGACCTCCCCCGCCGGCAGGATCACCGCGCCGGCACGGTAGCTGTGCAGGGTCATGTTCTGGCTGAAGGTGTCTTTCTCTTCCTGGCGCAGGGTGGAGAAAATCGACGAGCGCTCCAGCAACGCCCGCGCCCCCGACAGCGCCGGCGGCGCGCTGCTTTCGGTGGCAGACAGCAAACCGACGCCCGCCGCCTGCAAGTGCCGGAAAGCCAGGTCGTACAGCTGGTTGCGCACTTCGCGCTTGAGCGGCATCGACGGCACAAAGCCGCTGATTTCATACTCCACGCCGTCGCTGGCCGAGGTTTTGAACGCCACGCTCGGCGCCGGTTTGGCCAGCAGCGGCCGGCACCCTTGCATCGCCCGCTCCAGCGCCTCGATCACCGTCTGCGGGCGGGCGTGGGGGCTGACTTGCAGGCTGACCGACAGGCCGAACATATCCGCCGGGCGCGAAAAGTTGACGATCTTGGCCTTGGCCGCCAACGAATTGGGGATCACCGCCATGCTGCCCTGGGAGGTCTGCAACCGCGTAGCGCGCCAATCGATATCGGTGACGCGCCCCTCGGTGCCGTCGATGGAAATCCAGTCATCGAGCTGGTACGGCTTGGTGGTGTTGAGCACGATCCCGGAAAACACATCGCTGAGGGTGCTTTGCAGCGCCAGGCCGACGATGATCGCCACCGCACCGGAGGTGGCGAGCACGCCCTTGACCGGCAGGTCGAGCACGTAGGCCATGGCGGCGATGATCGCAATCAGGAAAATCACCGCGCCCAGCAGGTCCTGCAACAGCCGACCGGTGTGGCCCACGCGCTGCATCATCACCGCGCCGAGCAACACCGTCAGGGTCCGCGCCGCGAACAACCACCAACCGATCTGCAACGCGGTGGCGGCCAGGTGCAGCGCGGTGTTGTCGGCATACGGCGCGACGAGCATCGGGTTCATGCCGTCGTTGAACAACACGGCGCTGAACACCGCAAAAATCACCAACCGCGCCGCCAGCTTCCAATTGGCCAGCTCAGCGGAAATCAAGCGCCACACACCAATGTCGATAAAGATCAGCGCCAGGGCGCACAACATGGGGTGATCAGCGATAAATGAGGGCATCCAGGCGACTCCAGGGTGAATGCCGAGAAGATCGCATGAAATGGGGATGTGGGGGTATAGCGCGGAGCGAAATGCGGGTGGGAAATTGCACCGTATCTGACCACCTGATTGCATCAGCACTGACCAGGCGTTTGCATCGCGCCGGATTATCTAGACACCTTGTAAACTCATACTGATGTTTCTTCAGACCGCTATGCCACGTCGCTTACACAAAGGAGTTCCCTATGCGTAAGGATTACCTCGCCTTTTTTATCGCGCTCTTTCTATCGAGGCTGGCGGATCAGATCCTGTTGTTTATTGTGCCGCTGGTGGTGTTCCAGACCACCAACAGCGCTTCATGGGCAGGGCTAGCGTTTTTCGTCGAATCGCTGCCGCGATTTCTCGCGTTCCCGCTGTGCGGCGCGCTGTGCGACAAGTACCCGCCTATTAAGATCCTGCATATCAGTCAGGTCTACCGGGCATGGCTCTGTGTGCTGGGGGTGGTGCTCTACGGAATCTTTGGTGGCATCGGTTGGGTAGTGGTGCTGTCGGCACTGTGCGGAGTGCTGACCACGCAAGGCATCATGGCTCGCGAAGTGCTGATGCCGCATATCTTCCAGCACTACAGCTACACCAAGACGTTGTCCTACTCCCAGATCGCCGACCAGGCGGGACTGGTCCTCGGGCCTCTGGTGGCGGCACTGATGCTTGAGGTTTGGGCTTGGCACTGGGTGGTGCTTTGGATCGCCGGATTGTTCCTGCTGGCAGACCTGAGCATGCTGGCGTGGCAACGTCTTGGCCGTATGACGCTAGAGGTGTTCGAGCAGCATCAAGACATCTGGCTGCAGCCCTTGAGGATCGCTTTTGGGCATATCCGTAGCTTCGCAGAATTGAAAAAAATCATCATTCTGGCGGTAGGCGTCAACCTGATCGTTGGTGGCACCTTGGCAACTTCGGCGGCCATGGTGATCGGCCAGTACAGCGCCGGCAAGGATAGCTATGCAGGGCTTCAGGCGGCGGGTGCGGTGACAACAATCGTGATCCTGTTCCTTCTCGCTCGGGTGGTGCTGCCTCTGCGAGTCCTCGGGGGTGTCGGATATTCGATGATCGCAACGGGGGCATTCATCAGCGCCCTGAGTCCGAGTCTGCTCGGCTATGTGCTGGGTTTCCTGTTGATCGCAGGCTTCGACAAAATGTTCAACGTCTACATACGCACTATCCGGCAGCAGGTGATACCGCCTC
This sequence comes from Pseudomonas sp. GW704-F2, assembly GCF_059423025.1. NCBI lineage: Bacteria > Pseudomonadati > Pseudomonadota > Gammaproteobacteria > Pseudomonadales > Pseudomonadaceae > Pseudomonas > Pseudomonas sp. GW704-F2. Next base: position 61,220 of record NZ_JBWKXO010000022.1, read on the forward strand.
AGGACTTCGGCAAGACGGTAGGTGTGATCACGCTGCTGAACAACATGTCCCAGCCTCTGGCAGGTTTATTGGTGGCTTTGTTAGCTGCGCCCTTGGGCACCCAGACCGTAATCCTGATTTTGGCCGTGTTAACGACTATTCTTGGGACATTTGCCCTGTGGTGGTTCGCAAAGGCTCGCGGCCCATCCCTGAGCTTGATTCTCGAAGCTGACCAAGAAGCCGGAAAATAGAAAGTTGCGTCGGCAGGCTTGTAAGCATATTCCAAGGAAGCATACGGATCATGTCCGCAAAGAGGAGTCTGCCGGTTCGAACTCATGATCGCCGCCGAACGTTTACAGCATAACGACCACTTTCGGCCTCACTGGTCAAGTCCATGCAATTACGCATGTGGGGGCTTGCCCGCTCCCACATTAGGCTTGGCGTCAACCTTTCAGCGCTGCATCTGCCCGAAATGACCGGAGTTAAAATCAGCAAACGCCTGATGGATCTCCTGCTCGGTATTCATCACGAACGGACCATGGCCGACGATAGGCTCGTCGATCGGTTCGCCACTGAGCAACAGCACCCTGGCGTCGTCGCTGGATTCCAGCGACAGTTGCGTGCCGTCGCGCTCAAACAGTGCCAATTGCCCCTGGCGCGCGATTTCTTCGCCATTGACCAGCACCGTGCCGCGCAGGATCACCAGCGCCGTGTTCCGCCCGGCGTGCAGGTCCAGGGTCAGCGCCTTGCCGGCGTTGAGGCGCAGGTCCCACACGTCGATCGGCGTGAAGGTGCGCGCCGGGCCTTTGGTGCCTGCGAACTCACCGGCAATCAGGCGCAGTTGGCCAGCCTCATTGGCCAGCGGCAGCAGCGGAATATCGCCGTCGACAATCGTCTGGTAACCGGCGTCGGCCATTTTGTCCTTGGCCGGCAGGTTGACCCACAGTTGCACCATCTCCAGCACCCCGCCGCTACGGGCGAAGGCTTCGGAGTGGAACTCTTCGTGGAGGATGCCCTTGGCGGCGGTCATCCATTGCACGTCGCCGGGGCCGATCGTGCCGCCAGCCCCGGTGGAGTCGCGGTGCTCGACTTCGCCGTCGTAGACGATGGTCACGGTTTCAAAGCCGCGATGCGGGTGCTGGCCGACACCGCGACGCTGTGTGGTCGGGGTGAAATCGGCCGGGCCCGCGTGGTCCAACAACAGGAAGGGGCTGATGTGCTTGCCCAGGGTGTCGTAGGAAAACAGCGTGCGTACCGGAAAACCGTCGCCGACCCAGTGGGCGCGGGGGCTGGTGTAGATGCCGATGAGTTTTTTCATGGTGTACCTCCAAAGTGCCTACACCATAAGTCCCACGGGTCTTGGGGACTAGCCGGCAAACGCGGCGTTGTTCGTTCTATGCATAGGACAATCAACACGTCCTCAGTTTGTTTTTGCTGGCTGGGGACGCCGTCCCACTAGACCGACCTCAACCAAGGCCCCTGCACCGCGCTGACCCGATTGCGCCCGCTGCTCTTGGCGTCATATAACGCCTGGTCGGCATCGTTGAGCCAACTGGTCGAATCGCTATGCCCGACCCGATAAGGCGCCAGGCCGATGCTCAAGCTGACACGCAGGGTCGGGTCCTGGGCATAGGCCAGCGCATTGAAGCGATCGCGCAGGGTATCCATCACTTGCGTGGCGCGGTTGAGCGGCACGTCCGGCAGGATCACGCAGAACTCGTCACCGCCGTAGCGTCCGGCCAGGTCGGTGGCGCGCAGGTTCTGGCGCAGCACTTTACTGAGTTGGCGCAGGACGAGATCGCCGGTGACATGGCCGTAGGTGTCGTTGATCACTTTGAAATGATCGATGTCGATCAGGGCAATCACCGCGCCCTGCTGCCCGCCGTGGCAGCGCTGGAACTCGATGTCCAGATGGTCCTTCCACGCGCCATGGTTGAGCAGGCCGGACAAGCTGTCGGTGCGACTCAGGGCCAGCAGCTCACGCTTGTGCCCGGCCAGGGACACGGCCTGGCGATAGCAAATCCAGCCCAGGGCCAGCGGATACAGCACCAGGATCGGTAAACAGGCATACAACTGCGCCTGGCTGGTTATGCCGATGAAGGCCGGGGTGAAGATCAGCAGCGACACGCCGACGCCCAACACCTGCGCCACCCAGCCCGCCAGCATGAAACGGGGACCACCGATGGCCACATTGTTCATGGTCATCATCGACAAGGTGGTGACGCTGGGCAGTGGGTTGAAGTGCATGGCACCGACCCAGAAGCCACCGCAAAACGAATCGAACAGCAGGTTGTGGCGCTCGCAACGCAATGTGTTGGCGGTGCGGCGTGCCCATTGATAAGCCAGGTGCGGCCAGACAAAGCCGTTGATCAGCATCAACACCCACACCCAAAGCGGTGGGTTCAACGCGGACATGCCGAAGGCCACACAGGCAAAGCCAAGTGTCAGCCCCAACGTGCGGGTTTTGTACAAGCGGGTAGCGAGCGGAACTCCATTTCCTCCGGCGGCTGGCATGGTGAGGTGCGATCCTGGGTAGGTGCCTGGAGTCTATCAGGGCAACAGCATATCGCCACTACCCCTTGTAAGCTCAGCGCCGTCAGTGGGAAAAGCCCCGCGCCAGCATCCCGGCGACGCCCAGCAACAACAATGCCGTGATCCGTTGCAACCAGACCCGCCGCCGGGGGTTTTCCAGCACCGGCTTGATGCGCTGGCCAAAATAGCCATACAGGCAGCCGCTGGCGAACTGCAGCAATAGAAAGGTCAGCCCGAGGATAGCGATGTCCGCCATCGAGTTGTGCTCCCCGGCCCCGGCGAATTGTGGGAACACGGCGCTGAACATAATGATCGCCTTGGGGTTGGAAAACCCGGTCAGCAAGCCCTTGCCGAACAGACTGCGTGCGCCTTCCACGGCAACGACCCCGTCGATGGACACGCCGCTGCCGGTCCACTGTTTGTAGGCCAGGTAGATAATGTAGGCGACGCCGACCATCTGGATACCCTGGGTAATGGCGAGGTTGCCTTTGATCAATTCCGAGAAACCCACGGCAAAGATCAGGATAGAGACCAGGTACGACACACTGGCGCCGAGCTGCGCCGGGATCGAGCCGCGCAAGCCGTCCTTCAAGCCCAGGCTCAACAGCAGCAAGGTCATGGGGCCGGGGCTGAACGTCACGGTGGCGCAAAACAGCAGAAAGTAGAGAAACGAAGAGAGCGTCAACGCGCTTGTCATAGCCTTGGACCTTGGGAAGACAGCCGGAAAGTGGCCGGATAGCCGGCAGTCTAGGGCCGCGGCATTGCGCAGGGCAGGTAAAGTAAGGCCTAATCCGGCCCCTACTTCACCGGTAAAATCACCAGCAAAGACAAGGAAGCCGCATGTTTGTATCCGCCATCGCCTTTCGGGCTGGCGCACCCAAGGTGCAACAGATCGTCGAAGCGTTCAGCCAGGCCATCGAGAACGGCGAATGGGCGCCCGGCAGCAAGTTGCCGTCGGTGCGTGAGCTGACCCAGACCCTGGGCGTGAGCAAGTTCACCCTCAACGAAGCGCTGGACCGCCTGCGCGGGCGCAACCTGTTGACCTCGAGCCAGGGCCTTGGCCACTTTGTGACAACAGACATCATCCGCGCCGCCTCGACGAGTTGGGTCGACCTGTTACCCCAGGACTTGCTCAGCGTGTTACGCCGACCGCTGGTCACCGTCAATGGAGATCTGCGCCCCGGTGGCGGGCATTTGCCGGAGGAGTGGCTGAACAGCGAGGCGCTTCGCCAAGCCATGCGTAGCGTGGTGCGCGCGCCGTCGCTGCGCCTTGCCGGGATGGGCACGCCGGCCGGGTTCCTGCCATTGCGCCAGGCATTGCAACACAAACTGCATGCCGAAGGGTTGTCGGTGCCGGTGGAGCAAATCATCACCACGCCCAACACCCTGCAAGGCCTGGACATGCTCATGCGCCTGCTCGCCCGCCCCGGCGACACGGTGCTGCTCGACGCGCCCTGCTACTTCAACTTCCACGCCAACCTGGCCCTGCACGGGGTCAAGGTGATGACGATCGAGCGGCGCCCGGATGGCTTCGATTTCGACGCCCTCGAACAGTTGCTGGCCGAACATCGCCCCAGCCTGTACCTCACCACCAGTGTGTTGCATAACCCCACCGGGCACTCTTTCAGCCCCAGCCAGGCGTTTCGTCTGCTGCAACTGACCCGCCAGTACCACTGCCATATCGTCGAGGATGACCTCTACGGCGACCTGCATCCCAACCCGCCGCCGCGCCTGGCCACCATCGCCGGCCTGGACCAGGTCACCTACCTGTCGGGCTTCTCGAAAATCCTCAGCGCCAACACCCGCGTCAGCTACGTGGTGGCCGCGCCGCAACTGGCGGCCAACCTGACCCATATGAAGTTGATGAGCGGCGGCGTGACCTCGGAGCTGTTCGAGCAGATCGTCTACCGCATGCTCAGCGAAGGCAGTTACGCCCGGCACCGCAAGCGCATGGTGCAGCGCTTGCTGGAAGCCGGTGCGCGTGTCGAACAATGGCTCAAGCGCTGCGGCTGCCAACTGCCGATGGCGTATGAAGGCGGCATGTTCATCTGGGCCCGCCTGCCGCCGGGGGTGAACGGCGAACAGTTGGCCCAGGAGGCGTTGAAGCAGAACATGGTGCTGGCACCGGGGGCATTGTTCGGTTACGACCCGGCGCGGCCTGATTCGATGCGCTTCAATGTGGCCCACAGTGACGGGCCCGGGGTGCAACAAGCCTTCGAAACGCTGTTGCTCAAGGCTGTGCGCGAGCCGCGATCACTATCGACATGAAGGCTCATCGGCGATGCGCCAACGACCTGACGCAGCGATCGCCCAGGCTTTGCACGCCCTGCACGAGCACCACCAACACCACCACCGTCACCACCACCGTCACCACCATGATCTGGTTGTTGAAACGCTGGTAGCCATAGCGAATCGCCAAGTCGCCCAACCCACCGCCGCCGATCACCCCGGCCATGGAAGAAAACCCGATCAGCATCACCAGCGTCAACGTGACCCCGGCCACCAGCGCCGGCAAGGCTTCGGGCAGCAGCACCTTGAAAATCACATGGCGAATATCGCCGCCCATGGCCACGATTGCCTCGATGCGGCCCTTGTCCACGTCATCCAGGGCGGTCTCTACGATGCGTGCGAAAAACGGAAAAGCACCGATGGTGATCGGCACCACCGCCGCCGTGCTGCCCAGGGTGGTGCCGACGATCAGGCGGGTCAGCGGAATCAGCGCGATCAGCATCACCACAAACGGTAGCGAACGCCCCAGATTGATCACCGCACCCAACGCACGGTTGAGCCTTGGCAGCGGGAACTGCCCACCCGCGCGGCTGATAAACAGCAGCACGCCCAATGGCAGGCCGATCAACAAGGTGAACAGCCCCGCCAGCAGCACCATGTACAGGGTTTCGCCGGTGGCGTTGAGCAGCAGTTGGAGAACTTCATTCCAGTCGGTTTTCATCCCGCCCTCACCACCTGCAGGTTGGGCGCCAGCGCGCGGCCCAGGCGCGAGGACGGGTCGGCCTGCAGTTGCAGCAGCGTGCCGCTTTCCACCACGCGCCCCGCCGCCAGGGAAACCGCGCTGTCGCAGATCGCCTTGACCACGTCCAGCTCATGGGTGATCAACACGATGGTCACCCCCAGTTGCCGGTTGATATCGCGCAACAGCGCCAGGATCGAAGCGGTGGTTTCCGGGTCCAGGGCGCTGGTGGCTTCATCCGACAATAAATACGCCGGGCGCGCGGCCAGTGCGCGGGCGATGCCGACACGCTGCTTCTGCCCACCGGAGAGTTGCGACGGAAACGCCGCCGCCTTGTCGCTCAAGCCAACCAACGCCAGCAACTGCGCCACCCGCGCGAGGCGCTCGGCCTTGGGCACCCCGGCAATCTCCAACGGCACCGCGACGTTATCCGCCACGTTGCGCGAGTGCAGCAGGTTGAACCCCTGGAAGATCATGCCGATGCGCTGGCGTTGCTGGCGCAGCGCCTTGCCGGTTAACCGGGTCAGGTCCTGGCCATCCATGAGGATGCGCCCGGACGTCGGCCGCTCCAACAGATTAAGGCAGCGCAGCAACGTGCTTTTACCGGCGCCGCTGCGGCCGACGATGCCGAAGATCGAACCATCGGCGATCTGCAACGACACGTTGTCCAGCGCCGCCGGCTGGCCGTCGGCGTAGGTTTTGCTGACACCCTCGACGACGATCATTCGAGCGCCACCGGGATCACCGAACCGGCATATTTCTCGCTGATGAACTTGGCCACCGCCGGCGAGCGCAGGTCTTTGGCCAGTTGCTGGATGCGCGGGTCCTGCGCCAGTTTGGGCGTGGTCACCAGGATATTTGCGTAAGGGTTGCCCTGAGCCTTCTCCAGCCCCAGCGCATCCTTGGCCGGTTGCAGCCCGGCTTCCAGGGCGAAGTTGCCATTGATCACTGCCAGGTCGACATCCTCCAGCGCCCGGGGGATCTGCGGCGATTCGATTTCCAGGATCTTCAGGTGCTTGGGGTTCTCGGCAATGTCCTTGGGCGTGGCCTGGTCCTTGGACGCATCGTTGAAGCCCGGCTTGAGGGTGATCAGGCCATTGGCTTGCAACAGGTACAGGGCGCGGCTGAGGTTGGTGACGTTATTCGGCACGGCGACGGTGCCTTTGTCCGGCACCTGGTCGAAGCGGGTGTGGCGGTGCGAATAGATCCCCAACGGTTCGATATGCACGGTGGCCGCCACCGCGAACGTCTGGCCGAGCGCCTGTTCCTGGGCCTTGAGGTACGGCAGGTGCTGGAAGTAATTGGCGTCGACATCGCCATGGGCCAGCAACTCATTGGAGTTCACGCCGCTGGGGATCTCGATGATGTTCAGCTTCAGGTCCGGGTCGAGCTTCTGCACGTATTCGAGGATTTGCGCATGGGGAATCGGGTCGGCGGCGACGCGCAAGGCATCGGCGGCCGCCACATTGAAAGCGCTCAGCAAGGCCGCCAGGGTTAGTGTGAATGTCTTCAACAGAGTAATCTCCTGATCAGGCGGACAGTGCATGGGGCAGTGTGGCGTCGGCGTAGAAACGCTGGGCCACATCCGGGTGGGAGCGCAGGCGGCCCTTGAGGTAGTTCCAGCCGACGTCGCGCAGCAACGGGTTGCGCGGGTCGCTGGTGGGGCCGTGGGCATCGCGCAGCAGTTCGGGCGCCAGCGGGTACACCGGCACCACCGCATCCAGCTGCGCGCCGAGGAAAAACGCCAGGGACACGCGCTCGCTGCCCACCGGCGGCGACACCACGCGGTGGACCGTGGCGCGCAGATAGCCGTTACTGGCCAGCTCGAGCAATTCGCCGATATTCACCACCAGCGTGTCGGGCCGCGGCGCGGCGTCGATCCAGCGCCCCTCCTCCACTTCCACCTGCAAACCGGCCTGCTGGTCTTGCAGCAGGAAACTCAGGAAGCCGGAGTCCTTGTGTGCGCCAACGCCCTGGCGACTCTGCCCGGCGTGGCGACCGGGGTAGCGGATCAGCTTGATATGTTCGTTGGGCTTGTCGCCGTACAGCGCGTCGAACGCATTTTCGGGCAGGGACAAGGCCTGGGCGAACGCGCGCAGCAGGCGCAACGACATCCGGGTCATCGCGTGCTGCCAGGCCAACACCCGAGGTTTGAGCTCGGGCAACGCCGCCGGCCATTGATTGGGGCCTTGCAGGCGCGCCCAGGCCGCGGGGTGTTGCTCAACGGCCAAGGGTTCGCGCTCGGCACCGACGTCGAACTGCTCACGCAGGTCCGGCTGGCCCCGGGTGATTTCCGAGGCCGCGCGGTTATAGCCGCGAAAGTGCGGGGAGTTGATCATCCCGACGGCCAGCTTGTCTGCCTCGGGCAAAGCGAAAAAAGCCCGCGCCTGCTGCTGCACCTCGGCCAGCAACGCCGGGGCGATACCGTGACCGGTGAGGTAGAAGAAGCCGACATGCCGCGCGGCAAAACGCAGCTCATCGAGAAACGCGCTGCGCTGCGCCGGGGTGCCATCGAGCAACGACAGGTCCAGCAGCGGCAAGGCGGTGATTGATTGCAGCATCGGCGGCTCACTCCATGAACGTCTTGGGGGAGCGATCAAGCTAAACGATCTTAAAAATCGGCAATAAATACCTTTTTAGAATTAGCTTAAGCCGTCGTCGGATCCGGGAGGACCGCGCAAGTAAAGCGCAGAATCGACAGCACCGGGCAGGCGTCGATGGCAAATTCCTGGCGGTTTAAGGCAATTAGTCGCCCCGTCACCTGGCCTCATTTATAGAAAAAATTAAATCGCCACAGGCCTAAAAACCAATTGACCTAAGATACTTATTGCACACTAACAATCTGCACTAGCATATGTGTACACCCATGCAAACGCCGCACCCGCAACACCTCCCTCTCACCCCGCCGCCGCCTTTAGAATAAAGCTACGAATGTTAAAATTTGTCACGTTTTGGCGGAATCAATTCGATTAGTATCTAACGCTAGCAGCGATTGAACTGTCGGCCTTGCATGCCAGAAAAGGGAGTAGGTGATGCATTTTTCCAACGTCCTCGCTATTGCACGGACTGCGTCTAAAACTGAGGATTTCAGAGCACTTATAGTTCGTACTGTACCGAATGATTTAAAAGTCGATACACGCAGCTACGGTCAACTAGTCGGTCATCATGAAGATCACGTCGACTATCGCGCCATCGTCATAGAAATCGACACACCTTCTGCCAGCAATCAAACCCTGGACATCATAAAAAAAACCAGGCACAAAAACCCGACCTGCCTGATAGTTGTCTTCATCACGTTTGCCTCTACTCAAAGTAAAACCAAATATTATTTGGCCGGCGCGGACTACTGCCTAAAAGCCACCGAAACTTCCCCTGAAGAAAAGTTGAGTTTAGTCGAGGCGTTTCTCAATGAAACGTATCGCTTGGACTGCTGCAAACTTATTCTCGATCAAGACCGGATGTGCATTTACGGCAACGACCAGAAACTTGAAATTTCCTTCATCGAAATGAAAGTTCTCGAGGCGCTGATCTATAACCGACTGCTCAGTCACGATGAAATCGCCAATGTTATGGGGCTCAACACCAAATTCTACGACTCTCGAGCCCTGGAGAAATCCATTAGCCGCCTGCGCAGCAAAATCAAGGCGCGCTATGGCGAAAATATCATTCAGAACATCCGTGGCTACGGTTACAAGTTGAGCCGTGGGATTATTTCCGCCCAGTATTTGCACCCAGCCCAAGAGAGACAGCATCGTGAATAACGAGAAAATATCGCCTGTCGCAATAGCCCAACCCAAGCTCTTCAGGCAAGCGATAGTTGAACGCAGCTGCGCACTTTGGGGCAATGAGATTCGCGTAACCAGCGCACATAATCTGCTCAATCTCCCAGAGCATTCGCAGCCTTTGTATAGCGCTCAACTTAAATGCGCCTACCGTGACGCCCTGTCGCGCATCGACCCACGCATGACTGCTGATTTCAGTCACTTACCACTTGCTTCTGCACAGCCGGCGACTCATAAATTTCTGCGCATCGAGCAATCAGCGCTTATGTCCGAAGACACGCTCAAGGAACTTATCCAGGTCGCGCATGTATTGGAAAGCTATAAGCAGCAACTCGTTATCAGCATAGAAAACCCCTTGGATGCACTTCCCGGCCCCACGGAGCGCCGCGCGATGGTGCGCCAACTGTATAACCTCAAAGACCGCAGCAGTATCAAGCTTGCCTACAATAACTACACACTGGATACAAAGCAGGCCGACCTGTTGATCGAACTGAAACTCTATGACTATATAAAAATGCCATTTCCGGATGCGCCCCTGAGACTGAGTCTGAATATACGCTCGGATTTTTTCGACCGGCTCTACGACCGCATGTTAGAGCTGATAAGCGCCAGCCGAGTCTCATTCATTGCAGACAAAGTTGAATTCTCTGACAGTGCAACACTCGCCAAACGCTTGCCTTTCAATTACTTTCAGGGCGGTTACTACTCGCCGGCCGAAAATTTATAACACTCAACCCACAGGACCATGGTAACCACTATGAGCTCACTCAAAAAACACCTGTCCACCGCTACGCCCATCTTTATTCCGCTGCCCGACTTTGCGTCGAATGTGGAGTTACTCTATGGCGATATCGCTTGCCCGCCGCGAACCAAGACAGCAGAAACCCAGGCAACCAGCACGCCATTGTTTGGCAACCAGTATTTCAATTCGCACTACACCAACAATTCAACTATCGAAAAACCCGACAGCGCCAATAACGCATCAACGCCGGTCATTTACAAAACATTACAGCCCTATAATAAACTGGAACTAAATGTTCAACTCCACAGCACCGACAGGCCTCAAAAAGCACTGGCGACCCACACCGAAAAACCTCCGCTACAAGCACCTGACTACTGGACCTTTACACAACATGATCGAATGCTGGTCAAGGGTGGCCTACGCATTTCCTTGACCACGATCGAGTCAGCACTTATCAAAAAAATGTTACACCATGAAGAACGTGTGGTGAGTAAAGAAGAACTTATTCGCAATATTGGTCGCGAACCCGAGTTGTATCGCGGCCTGGAAATGTGCCTCAGCCGACTTCAGGAAAAATTCAAGCGCGTCAACGATGGCGAGCGTTTGTTCCGTTCGGTGAGAAATCGGGGCTATTGCTTGACCCAGAGGATAAAAAAACCCCTGGAACTCGCCCAGCAGTTTCGCTGAAAAAATATAATAATTCCAGAGTCGTTAATCTTGGCGTTGATCACGCTCCACTATCTGCCTTTTTATAACAATCCGTCTCACCCAGCAGCCACTTAACTATCGCTATGTGCCTGTTATAACTCGTCAGCTACTGCCCCCTGCCGTTGATTAATATCAATCTGTGCGCGCCTACGCGTGCCTGTCTATTTGGCTGTTTCAATGCCACGCCTCGCTTAAGCCTGCCACCATGAGTGGTCACCACTGGGAGCAGTAGTATGCTGAATAACCGGAGAATGCATCGTAACCTAACACCCAAAGGTCTGACCTTTTGGGGACAGTGGACGCTGGCGTCAAGTTTGGTCGTCACACTGTTATTTGCATTGGTTATTTTAAAGACTGGCCAGCTGGAATATCCCTACCGGGTATTGGCTGCCTTTAGCATATTGGCCTCGATCCCGGCCTATATGTTATGTGACGTCTACAGCAAGAAAGATGATTACGCAGTGGGACTGGGCCGACTCTTCATGGGCTGGTTACTTACCCTGCTGATACTGGTTGCGGTGGGTATCGCCTGCAATGCTAACGCGTTGTTCCCCGTCGAAATCCTGCTACTGTGGGCGGCGATTAGTTATGCCGTGCTGGCGCTCTGTTACATCCCTATCCACAGTCTTTCCCGCTATTACCACGGGCAACTTCACGAGCGACATAAATCGCTGATCGTGGGTACCGGTAAACTTGCCGCCGACCTGGCGAAAACACTTTCCCGGCAAAAACGCTCACCGCTGGTCGGCCTCGTCGGCGCCACGGCGACCGCAGCCCCGGGCGTGCAATCGCAGATACTCGGCGAGCTGCCGGACCTCCCGCAGTTGATCCGGCAGCACGGCATCCGCAGGCTGTACATCACCCATTCGCTGCAGGAAGCCACCCATATCGAGGCGCTGTACATCAACCTGCTGGAGATCAGCGTCGATGTCATCTGGGTCCCCGACCTCAACAACATGCTGCTGCTCAATCACTGCGTGGCCGAGGTGGACGGCCTGCCGGCGATTTTCCTCAATGAAAGCCCGCTGACCAGCCGTCCGACCGCCGCACTGAGCAAGTCGCTGCTGGACAAAAGCGTGGCCTTGCTCGCGCTCATCCTGCTGAGCCCGCTGCTGTTGCTGTTCGCCGTGCTGATCAAACTGACCTCCCCCGGTCCGGTGATCTTCAAGCAGGACCGTCACGGCTGGAACGGTCAGGTGATCAAGGTCTGGAAATTCCGCTCGATGCGCGTGCATGACGACCACGAAGTACGCCAGGCCAGCCGCCATGATTCACGCATCACCCCCGTGGGGCGTTTCATGCGCCGCACGTCCATCGATGAACTGCCGCAGTTGTTCAACGTGCTGCAAGGGCACATGGCCCTGGTCGGTCCAAGGCCCCATGCGGTCGCGCACAATGACTACTACTCGGGGAAGATTCACGCGTACATGGCGCGCCACCGTATCAAGCCCGGTATCACGGGGCTGGCACAGATCAATGGGTGCCGGGGCGAGACCGAGACCCTGGAGAAGATGCAAAAGCGCGTCGACATCGACCTGCGCTACATCAACACCTGGTCACTGTGGCTGGACATCAAGATCCTGCTGAAAACGCCGTTCACACTGCTGTCCAAAGACATTTACTGAGGCAAACAAAGGGGGACTTCACGTCCCCCTTTCCTTGTCTATTCAGTGATCTTCTCGAAGTTCCGATAGAACAGGTCACTGTCGCGGCCATCGGTCATCGTATGCAGCGAATACGCGCGATTGAGGCGCGCGCCGCCATCGCGGGTCAGCGGCGCCCACACCAGATTGGCGCGGCGCATCGTCGACAGGCTCATCAGCTCATCAAAGGGAATTGACAGGTAAAGGCCTTTGTCGAAGCTGCCTTCGCCAAAGGCTTCTTTTGACGCGGTGGTGCGGGTGACCCAGGCGCCAATCCGCACGCCATTGTTGAACTCGCGCGACAAGTCCAGGGTGGCGCCCCAGTCCCGGGCCAGGTAGCGACCGACACTCAGCGCACCCTGTGTGTTGAACGGCAAGTCGCTGTAGCCGGTAATATGCCCCGTGACCGTGCGATAGTCGCGCAGGCTGAAGTCCTGTTCGAACCCGCGCTGACGCACGTAGTTCAGGTCGGCGCCCAAGGCCCAGCGCTGGCCCATCGGCCGGTACAGCACCTCACTGCCGACACCGGCGTACATCGATTCCAGCAACCCGCCATAGACCATGCCATACAGGTCCTGATCCAGTCGCACCGCGTGGTTGAGCTGGAACGTCGGCACGGTCACGTCAGAGCTGGTCATGTACTTGCGCAGATCGGTACGCACGCGCGGCAAGCCGCTGGGCGCGTCGTAGGTGAAGCCATCGTAGTTGTTCAGCAGGTTGACGCTGAGCAGGCCGCTCCACCAGGTGTTGCGGGTGAAGCGGTATTCGGCGTCGAGGTCGGCGGAAATCTGATACAGCAGGCCATCCGGCCCGCCGACGTTCTGCTTGTAACCCAGCCCGACGCCGTAGCTCAAGGGCTTGGGCGCTTGGGTGTAAAGCAGCGTTTGCGCCGGGGCGCTGGGCGGGTTGACTTCGGTCTGGCGATGCAGGGTCTGCAGGGGCTCGCGTTGGTTGACCACCTCGCGGAACGTCTCGCGGGGCACGCTGGTTTCTTCGATCGGCATGGCGTACCGCTCGCTCACCAGGGTGAACCAGCTGATCTGGTCATTGACGCTGTCGTCCAGGATACGGCTGGCGCGCCCCACGGCCTTGGCGCTGTAGAAATAGCGCTGCTGCTCGCCATACACCAATAACTCAGGGCCGCGCTGGGCAATCCGCTGCACGTTATAGCCGGCATTGTCCTGCAAACGCTTGGACACCGCTGCCCAATCCACCTGATCCATCGCGACGCTCGGCGCCTGGGCGGGCAGCTTGGGGGCTGGCGGGTCGTAGGTTTTGACCGGCGCCTTGCGGCTGACGAAATTGGTGTGCAGGGTGATACCGAACATCGCCGTGTTGCCGCGCTCCCACGCGGCACTCAGGTCGACGGAGTCGGCCACCTTGTAGACCAGCCCGAGGTTGACCGGCGAGTCCTGGCGCAGATGGTTGTTTCGAGGCTCGTTTTGGTAGTCGTTGCCCTCGTATTCCAGCTTGAGGCTCAACGGCGCCCAGGGTGTCTGGTAGGCGACGCCGCCAAACAGCGCGGGCCGGCCGCGGAAGTAACCGTTGGAGAAATTGCCGGAACCTTCGGCGGTGGGCCGCTCGTTGAAGCGATCACTCAGCGCGCCCAGCGGGTTGCCAAAATCGCCCCGGCTGCCCAGGTAACCCCAGGCGATGCCCGCACTGAAATCGAATTCGCCATAACGCTTGTTGGCCACCAGGTACTCGCTGGAAAACAGCCCGGTGCCGCCCAGGTCGAGCATCCCCAGCGCGACCTGGGGCAACCAGTGGCTTTCCTCGTAGAGACGCACTTTGGCGTCGACGGCCTTGTCCTTGTAGCTCTGGCTGCCACTGAACGATTCGGGGCCATAGGGGCGGTTGGTGATGGCGGTGTAGCGAAAGGTGCCTTCGAGCCAGTCCAGCGGTTGCGCGGAAAAACTGTAGCGACTGTAAGGTTCGGTGCGGTTGGCATTGACGCTGAGTTCGCCGGCCGGGGCCATGCGTGCGGTCGGGGTTTGCAACAGCCCGACCCCGCCAAAATCACTCTGGGTGTAACGCGGATCGCCGTGCGCGACGCCACAGGGCACCAGCAGCACGGCTGCAATACATAATTTCAAGGCGTGACCTCAGCCAGGGGTTGGGTGGCAAGAAACTCGGCCAGTTGTTGGTTCAGCTCAGGAGTGGGCGGTTCCAGGTCGTCGCTGCGCAGCGGCACCAGCAGCGTGCTGCCCGGTGCAGGCGCGGCCGCCGTCTCGCGGTTCCAGGGGGCAATGCCCAGGCGCGTGACCAGGCCGTCGGGCTGGATCAGCCACAGGTAGTCGACGTCGGCCCCCGCCACCGCCGGGCATTCGTCGAGGTAATCGCGTGCCGCCCGCATCGGTTGGAACACCAGGGTGCAAGGCTGCGCGACCGCGCCCAGGACGCGCACACCTGCCGGCCTGGGCGGGTAGATCAGTCGATCGCCGTCGCTGACCCGCAGGTTGGGCGCAAAGCCGACCTCCACCGCCACCGGGTCCAGCATCGCGCGTTGCCGGCCGGTCACCGGCAAGGCCTGCACCTGTCGATAAACGCGCGCGGCCAAGTCGGCCCGGCTGTCGTACCCGGCGGCCAAGGCAGCCTGGCGCAACGTATCCAGGTCAAACAGCACACCGGCTTTGAGCCGGGCCTGGGGCTCGATCAATGGCTGGTGCAGCCAGGCCGCCGCCAGCCAATAGCCCTGGGCATCCGGTTGTGACGCGATGATCGCGTCGAGCAAGCGCGCCTCGGGCGGCAGGGCGATCGGCCCGGGGTGCAGGACTTGGCCGCTCACCGTCAGGGCGGCGTGGCATGCACTGGCACAACTCCACAACAGCGCCAGCGCCCATCGTTTGCGGGCGGTCATCGGGCCTCCTTGCGGGCGGGTTGCAGTTGGGTGATTTTCAACGTAAGGCGCGGGCTGAGGTGCTGTTCGCTTTGCACAATGAAGCCGTCAGTGGGGTCGACCCAATAACGGTTGCGCGCACGAAACCCCAGGGCCTCGGCTTCGATGTCCTCATCGACGCGCAACAAGGTGTAAGGCTTGTCGAGGATCTCGAGCGTCTCCATGCCCTCGCGGGTCAGGCGGCTGGTGACGGTGATGCCGACGCGATAACCATCCACCAGGTCGATCTGCCGGCTGCTGCGGTAGCCGTCCGGCACGCGGTGCAGCCCCTGCTGGAACGGCGACTGCCCTTGCCAGCGCGTGCCATCCAGATCAGTGCCGAGGCCAACGGTACGCACCACCAGGCCATCGCGCATCAATAGCACCTGTTTGCCGGAGGCGACCCAGAACTGCAGGTCGTCGCGCTGACGAATCAACGCCATCACGCCTTCGCTGGACACCGTGGTCACTTTGATCTGGGGAAACGGCACGGCGTCCACCTGGGCCTGGCTCAGCACCAATGGCGCAGGCCCGACGACGGCCGCCTTGAAGGTATCGAGCGAGGCCTGCATCAGTGGATTGCAGCCGCACAACAGCCACGCAAGGCACACGTAAATACCGGTTTTCACACTGTTCACGCAGGTTCCACCCTTATCGGCTGTTGGCTTCGCTCAGGTTGTTTTGGGTGGAAGCACCGGTACCGATGATCGAGGCGGAAGGTATCAACTGACTGATGACCCGGTTCCAGCGGGTGATATTGGCGGGGCCGACGAACACCACGTCCTGGGGCTGCACATCGAAGCGCGTGGCCAGGGCCATGGCTGCCGGGGAGCCGGCTTGCAGATGGAAGACCTTGGCCGGTTGCGTGTCCAGATTCTGTGCGCCGCGGATCACGTAGATCGCATCGGCGTTCGAGGTGTTCTGGTTGATGCCACCCACCGAGCCCAACACATCCGTGAGGTTCATGCTGCGTGTCTTGAAACTCAATGCGCGGGGCTGCATGACCTCGCCCATCACATAGATGCGCTTGCGGTCGTTGTAGGGCAGGTACAACTGGTCACCGTCCTTGAGGTAGATATCGTTCAAGCGCGACGGGTTGAGATTGAACGTGTCCAGGTCGAGTGTGTAGCGCTTGCCGCCGCGGGTCAGCGTGAGGTTCGAGAGGTCGGCATTGATCGGATCGACGCCGGAAGCACCGATGGCCTCCATGACGCTCATCGGGGTGGTGGTGATCGGTACAGGCCCAGCCTTGAGCACTGCCCCGGTGATCACCACTCGCTGGCTGGCAAAACGCAGCACACTGATATCCACCTGGGGGCTGTCGATGTACTGACGGAGCTTATCGGTGATTTCACTGCGCAGCGCCGCGAGGGTGCGGCCCTTGGCAACCACTTCGCCCACGTAGGGGTAGAACAGGTTGCCGTCGGGGTTGACCAGGCGCCCGTTGGCATCGATTTGCTGCTGCGGACCGGAAGGCGCAGTCAATTCCGGATGGTCCCAGACCGTGATGTACAACGCATCATTTGGGCCGATCAAATAGGGCCCGGGTTTATAATCGAGCAGTTCTTTGGGAAGCGCATAAGACACTTGAGTCGCCGCGTCCATGGCCAGCAACTTTGGAGTAATCGGGATCAACTCCACGCGACTGCTTTCAGCACCGCCCTCCTTGGTCATTGCCTCGGTGTCCATATATTGACCGGGCGCAAACATGCAGCCTTGTAACAATGCGGAGGCCACGACCGCCACAGAAAAAATACGCATCATAGTGCTAAGACACTCGCGATAAACGACAAGAAAAAAAGACTACTTGGGAGGGGTTTCCAAGCAGTCTTATAAAGCGGAAGGCGTTCTGTTAGTTGCCGGTACCGGTGGTACCCGTGGTGCCAGTGGTGCCTGTGGTGGTGCCTCCATTGGCGCTGCCACCGCTGCTGGACGCGGCGGCGACGCCCGCGACCAGGGCCGCGCCGACCAGCAGGGTTTCCCCCACCGTCACAGAGCCGACCACCGCGGTACTCAGGCCAAGCGGCAACTCGGCAGCCATGGCAGAAGTACTCAAGAGACTGAGCACAATAATAGCCAGTTGTTTTCTCATATCAGACTCCTTATCGATAGTGAGCATTTAGCAAACGAGCGGGTGCCGCTGAAATACACCTTGATAGTGCCACTCAAGTAAACAACGCACCAGCCCGGACATTACCCGGAAAGTTGAACGTATTCGTTCGAAAATAACATTTCTCGAAGCCAGCCCCCGTGTATCAACACGTTGAGGCCGCGAAACTAACAAGGCTGGCGGTTTAACATCGGAGCAAATGTTATTAATTGTCGGAAAACCTCAGGCCCGGCCGTACTTGTCTTCGAAACGCACAATATCGTCCTCGCCCAGATAAGAACCCGACTGCACTTCGATCAATTCCAGCGCAATCACGCCAGGGTTCTCCAAGGCATGCACCTGGCCAATGGGGATGTAGGTCGATTGGTTCTCCGAGACCAGGTACGTCTGTTCGCCATTGGTGACCTTGGCCGTACCGCTGACCACGATCCAGTGCTCCGCACGGTGATGATGCATCTGCACCGACAGCTTGGCGCCGGGCTTCACGGTGATGCGTTTGACCTGGTAGCGGTGGCCGCTGTCGATGGCGTCATACATGCCCCAGGGCCGGTAGACCTCACGATGGTTGAGGTGCTCATGACGCCCGTCGCGCTTGAGTTGGTCGACAATGCCCTTGACCTGCTGCACCTGGTCCTTGTGCGCCACCAGCACCGCGTCCTTGGTTTCGACGATGATCAGGTCCTGCACGCCCACCGTGGCGACCAGGCGGCTGTCGGCGTTCACGTAGGTATCGCGGGTATCCAGTTGCAGCACATCGCCCTGCAGCACGTTGCCGCCGTCGGTTTTCTCGCTGGCTTCCCATAACGCCGACCAGGAACCGATATCACTCCAACCGGCCTGCAACGGCACCATGATCGCGTCGCTGGTTTTTTCCATCACCGCATAATCGATGGAGTCGTCCGGGCAGGCGGCGAATAGCGCCTCATCGACCCGGGTGAACAACTGATCCTGGCTACCCGCGGCCAACGCCGCGCGGCAGGCCGTGAGAATCGCCGGCTGCAAGCGTGCCAAGGCGTCCAGGTAACGGCTGGCACGGAACATGAACATGCCGCTGTTCCAGTAATGATCGCCCCGCGCCACGTAGTCGGCAGCGGTGGCGGCATCCGGCTTCTCGACGAAACGCTTCACCGCATACCCGCCCTCGCCCACCGCCTCGCCCTGCTCGATATAGCCGTACCCGGTGTGCGCGCTGGTCGGCGTGATGCCGAACGTCACCAGCTTGCCGGCCTCGGCCAGCGGCAGCGCCACCGCGAGGCTGGCATGAAACGCGGGAACATCTTCAATCAGATGATCCGCCGCCAGCACCAGCAGAATCGGGTCGCGGGACTCGTCGAGCGCCTTGCAGGCCGCCAGCGCAATCGCCGGCGCGGTATTGCGCCCCATGGGTTCGAGCAGGATGCTCGCCTGCTCCATGCCCAATTGACGCAATTGTTCGGCCACCAGAAAACGGTGCTGCTCATTGCAGATCACTTGCGGCAAGGCGACATCCGCGCCCTCCAGCCGGCCGATGGTCTGCTGCAACATCGACAGGCTTTTATGGGTCAGGCGCAAGAACTGTTTGGGGTTCAGTTGCCGCGAGAGCGGCCACAGGCGCGAACCCGAACCGCCCGCCAAGATCACCGGTAATAACATGAACGCGTCCTTCGATAGAGGGTCAGAAATAGGCACGGGTGTTCTCGTGTACACGTGGGCTGTAGCGCAGCTCATCCAGCGGCCACCAGCGGTAGTGCCGATGCTGCTCGGTGGGCGGTTCCAGGACCTGATTCTCGGCAAGGGTCAGGCAATAACCCAGCACCACGTAGTGGGTGTCCGGGCCGTTCCCGGCGTTGGCGAAGACGCTGTCGTCGTAGAAGTGCTCGAACACACCCAGCAACTGCGCATCGGCGCGTTCGAAGGTGTGGCCGAGTTCTTCGTGGGTCAGGCGGCGGAAGGCGTCGTCCAGGGTTTCGTTTTTCTGGATGCGCCCGCCGGGGACGAACCAGAAGCCATAGGCCGGCCGGTTGATCCGCAAGCCCAGCAACGTATCGCCGTTGGGTTTCCTCACGATCAAGTCGATGGCCACCAACGGCGTCGACGTCACGACCGTATTGAAGGTCGGTAAATCAAGCCACATAAGCGTCAGACCTGTGCCATAAAGCGTTGGAGGACACGCTCTTTATCAAGAAAATCCGCGGCGTAGTTCAACGCCACCACGTTGCGCACAGGCAATGCCAGCACCCGCTCGATCCCTGCATTCAGGGCGCTGACCGATTCGGGTTCGACCCGCACGGCAATGCCCGGATGCTCGTCGCACAGCCGGCCAAGGGTGGTGTCGGGGTCAGCGGTGATGATTGCATTGCCGCCGACGGCCAGAATGTTGGTCAACTTGGAGGGCAATACCGAATCCGCCGCGCCGCGTTTCTGGATCACCAGGTGGACGTCCGCCGAGGCCAGCAGCGCAGGCAAGTCTTCATACGCCTGCAACGGGGCGAAGACCACGTTGTGCAGGCCCTCGCTGTGTGCGCGCTGCAGCAGGCGGGCCTGGCCGGCGCCCTGGCCGACGATCAGAAACACCAGCTCCGGGCGATGGACGTGAGCCTGGGCGGCATCGAGGATCAGTTCGAGCCCCTGCTTCTCGCCGATGTTGCCCGAGTACAACAGCACCCGCTTTCCCGCCGGCACGCCGAGCCGTTCCAGCAGCCCGCTGTTGCGCGGCACATCGAGGAAACGCTCGGTCTCCGACCAGTTGGGAAAGAACAGCAGGCGCTGCGCCTCGACGCCTTTGCCGGCCGCCTTCTCCAGCATGCCGCTGGATATCGTCGAGACCCGGTCAAAGCGCCGCAGCAAGCCGCGCTCCACGCCCCACGCGAGTCGCCGCAGTAACGGGCTGCCGCCCAGGCCCAGGCCGAACATCGCATCGACTTCATAATCCTGGATATGCAGCACGGACTTGGCGCCACACAGCCTGGCCAACAACAAGGCCTGGGGCGCGCAGAACAAGGTCGGCACCACCAGGATGACCAGGTCCGGCTTCCAGCGCAGTTGCGCCAATACCGCCAGGCACGAACTGGCGGAAAAGCTGATCAGGTGCAGCAAGCGCTTCAGCGCCGTGGGCTTGCGCGGCACGTACAACGGGCAGCGCACCACCGTCACGCCGTCGACCTGTTCGGTGCGAAAACGCCACGCCGAGTAGCCCTCGCCGACCTGCCATTGCGGGTAATACGGCGGCGCCGTGACTACCCGCACCGCGTGGCCCTTGCTGGCGAGCCAGCGCGCCTGTTCACCGCTGTACTTGCCGATACCGGTCAGCTCGGGGCTGTAGTTGATGCCATACAAAAGGATCTTCATTAATGGCCCCGAGGCTGTTCGAGGGCCGCGAGATACGCGTTGTAGGCATCGCGCAGCCCCTCCTCCAACGGCACGTAGGCTTCCCAGCCGAGGGCGTTGATACGGCTGACATCGAGCAACTTGCGCGGCGCACCGTCGGGTTTGCTGGTATCGAACCGCAAACGGCCCTTGAAGCCCGTGACCCGGGCCAGCGCCTCGGCCAGTTCGCGGATGGTGCAATCCACGCCGGTGCCGACGTTGACGTGGGAACGCATGGGCTCGGTGTGTTCGCCATAGCCCTCCTGGCTGAGTTCCATCACATGCACGCTGGCGGCCGCCATGTCATCCACATGCAGGAACTCGCGCCGTGGCGCGCCGCTGCCCCAAATCAGCACTTCTTCGTCACCGCGCTGTACCGCCTCATGAAAACGGCGCAGTAAGCCGGCGATCACATGGCTGTTGTCCGGGTGGTAGTTGTCGCCCGGGCCGTACAGGTTGGTCGGCATCACACTGCGGTAATCGCGCCCGTGCTGGCGGTTGTAGCTTTCGCACAACTTGATGCCGGCGATCTTGGCCACGGCGTAGGGTTCGTTGGTCGGTTCCAGCGAGCCGGCAAGCAGCGCCTGCTCGGTCATCGGCTGGGCGGCGAGCACCGGGTAGATGCACGACGATCCGAGGAACAACAACTTGAACACCCCATGAGTGTGGGCGGCGTGGATCACATTGGCCTGGATCATCAGGTTCTGGTAGATGAAATCGGCGGGGTACGTGGCGTTGGCGTGAATCCCACCGACCCTGGCCGCCGCCAGGTACACCTGGTCGATCCGTTGTTCGGCGAAATACGCGTGCACGGCCGCGGGGTCCAACAGGTCCAGTCGATCGCGGCCGGCGGTGAGGATCTGGGTATAGCCCAAGGCCCAGAGGCGGCGCACGATGGCCGAGCCGACCATACCGCGATGGCCGGCGACAAAGATCCGTGCGTTCAGATCACGTGCCATGCTCAGTTCTCCACGGCAATCGGCGCATCGTGGCCGTGCAGGCGCAGCAACGCATGGCGCCGCGCGATTTGCAGGTCTTCGCGGACCATCTCCGCACACATCTGCTGGGCGCTGATTTCCGGCACCCAGCCCAGTTTCTGCTTGGCCTTGGACGGGTCGCCCAGCAGCGTCTCGACTTCCGCCGGGCGGAAGTAGCGCGGGTCCACCCGCACAATCACGTCACCCACCAGCATGCCGGGCGCCAGGTCACCGTCGATGTGCTCGACCACCCCGACTTCCTCCACGCCCTCGCCGACAAAGCGCAAGCGCAGCCCCAGTTCCGCCGCCGACCAGCGAATGAAATCGCGCACCGAATACTGCACCCCGGTGGCAATCACGAAGTCTTCGGGGCTGTCCTGCTGCAGCATCATCCACTGCATGCGAACGTAGTCCTTGGCATGGCCCCAGTCGCGCAAGGCGTCCATATTGCCCATGTACAGGCATTGCTCCAGGCCCAGGGCGATGTTGGTCAAGGCGCGGGTGATCTTGCGGGTGACGAAGGTTTCGCCACGACGGGGCGACTCGTGGTTGAACAGGATGCCGTTGCAGGCATACAGCCCGTAGGCTTCGCGGAAATTCACGGTGATCCAGTAGGCATACAGCTTGGCCACGGCATAGGGCGAGCGCGGATAGAACGGCGTGGTTTCCTTTTGCGGGGTTTCCTGCACCAGCCCGTACAACTCGGACGTGGAGGCCTGGTAGAAGCGGGTCTTCTTTTCCAGGCCGAGCAGACGGATGGCCTCGAGGATGCGCAAGGTGCCGAGGGCGTCTACGTCGGCGGTGTATTCCGGCGAATCGAAGCTGACGGCCACATGGGATTGGGCGCCGAGGTTATAGATCTCGTCCGGCTGGATCTGCTGGATGATGCGCGTCAGGTTGGACGAGTCCGCCAGGTCGCCATAGTGCAGGATCAGGTTTTTATGCAGGGCTTGGGGGTCTTGGTAAATGTGATCGATGCGCTGGGTATTGAACGACGAAGAGCGGCGTTTCAAGCCATGCACGACGTAGCCTTTTTCCAGCAACAGTTCCGCCAGGTAAGAACCATCCTGCCCGGTAATCCCGGTAATAAGCGCGACTTTTTTCATGTCTATCTCCCAAATAATAGGCGAGCGAAGGCCGACACCCGAACTTGGGTGTTTGTTAAAAACGGTCAGTTATTTCGGTATGGGCAGCGTCAAGTTATGTCCGGTCAACTTTGAAAGTTCGCGGACGATTGAGTCCTTATCGTCTAAGTGAGCGATCGCGGTTTCCAGTTCAAGCACCTTGGCGCCCACCAGAAAGCGGTACCAGTAACCTTGCAGCAAGTGATAAACCAGGCCGCTGCGGCCATCGAGAAAACCCAGTTGAACGATGTAGCGCCAGAGGAAGTACGCCGTCGAACTCAAGGTAAACGGCACGCGGTTATACACCCGGTTTTTAACCAGGCGCTTGAGCTTGGCCTGGAACGAACTGTGGCCCTCATTCAATTCAT
Organism: Pseudomonas sp. GW704-F2; assembly: GCF_059423025.1. Lineage (NCBI taxonomy): Bacteria > Pseudomonadati > Pseudomonadota > Gammaproteobacteria > Pseudomonadales > Pseudomonadaceae > Pseudomonas > Pseudomonas sp. GW704-F2. The sequence continues at coordinate 84,376 of NZ_JBWKXO010000022.1, forward strand.
GGCGCACCGCAAACAACCCCAGGCGTGAGTTGATGATCTCAATCGCTTCACGGGTCGCGTACTGGTTGTGCTTGTGGGTGAAGAACGTCAAGTCGTGCAGGTTGTGATCGGCAAACCCGCCCTCCAGGGTGATGGTGCGACCCTCGGCCACCGAGATGTGCTCGTCCATCCAGCGATCTTCGATGCGCCCCTGCCCCGTGCGCCACAGCCGCAGCATCTTCAACGGGTAGCGGCCGCCATGGCGTACCCAGCGGCCCATGAAAATATGCTTGCGCTTGAAGTTGATGCCGGTGATGCCCTGGTCCAGCGTCGGCAGCCGCGTGTTGATCTGCGCCGCCAAATCGGCCTCGATGATTTCATCGGCATCCAGGCGCATCGTCCAGTTACCGGTGATCGGCAAATTATCCAGCGCCCACTGGAACTGCTTGGCCTGGTTGACGAACGCGTGCTGCACCACCAGGGCGCCGTGGCGCCGGGCGATCTCGCAAGTGTCGTCGCTGGAGAACGAGTCGACCACCAGCACTTCGTCGCTGAAGGCGCGCACCGACTCGATCGCGCGGGCGATATGCAGGCTTTCGTTGTAGGTGAGGATGATCACACTGACGGTTTCGCGTTTCATGTCAGCCACCGTGCAGGTGAGGCAGGTTATGCGGTGCGGTCATCAGGCTTGACTCCCTTGTCGTGGTGCAGGCTCTTGCAGATGCTGGGTACGCTGGCCGATAAGCCGGGTCGGATGCCCGGCATGCACGGTCCACGCTTGCGCGATGTTTTTGATGACGAGCGCGCGGGCGCCCACTACGACGCCATCGGCAATACACACGCCCAGCGTGATAAAGGCATCGGCACACACCCATACGTGCTCTCCGAGCACGATCGGTTTGGCGTAGAGTTGAAAGTTGCGACTGTTGTAGTCATGCGACCCGCCGCACAAATGCGCGCCCTGGGAAATCACGCTGTAACGCCCGATAGAAATCAGCGCCATGTTGTAAATATTGGTGTCATCGGCAATACCGACATGGTCACCCAGCTCGAGATTCCACGGCGCCCACACTTTGGCCCGCGGATAAACATGCACACCCTTGCCCAGGCGCGCGCCGAACAGCCTCAACAGAAACGCCCTCCACCCATGAAAGGGACGCGGGCTGGTACGGAATAGCAGCACATAGACCGTGTTCCACAGCTGCCGCCGCAACCGATGGGACAATGAAAATGAAGCGGCGCGATACGGATCATTGCCTTGGAGAATCATGCAAGGCACTCCCGCACGATCTCCAGCAAACGCTGCGCGCCGCGTTGGATATGAAAGCGCTCGGTAAAACAGCGGCGGGCGCGCCCGGACATGTCCGCATACTGCTGCGGGTCGAGCCGCAACCAACGACGCAGGTTATGCACGGCGCCCAGCACCGTGTCGTCGCTCACAAAGCCAACCGCGTCGGCTTCGATTTCGCGCCAGATGTTGACCTTGTTGCTGATCAGCACCGGTTTGCCGCAGGCCAGCGCCTCCGCCACGACCACGCCGAAATTCTCCTGATGGGACGGCAGGCAAAACACCTCCGCGGCGTAAAAGGCGCCCCATTTCGCGGCGCCCTGCAACATGCCCGGCCACGTCACGCGGTCGGCGATCCCCAGTTCCACGGCCTGCGCCTGCAGCGCCTGCACCCAGCCGCCTTGATCGGGCCCGGCCATGACCAGGTGCAAGCGTTCGTCTTCGCCAGCCACTTGGGCAAAGGCTTGCAGCAGGTGGTCGCAGCCCTTTTTTTCGTGGATGCGACTCAGGAACAACAGCACCCGTTTGCCCTTCAACACCGGATGCTCATCAACAAAGCGCTGCGCCAGCGCTGCACCGCCCGCAGGTGGGCTGGCGGTGCCGTAGGCGGTGACCGTCTCTTTGGCGCGGTACAGCCAAAATGACTCGCGCGCACGGATTTTCTCTTCTTCACTGGTAAACACCACGCGCTGGGCATCCCTCAATACGCGGTATTCACCCCATGGCCAGTACAGCCATTTCTTCAAATGCTTGAGCGGATATGCGTGCTTGAACCAGGGGTCGAGCATGCCATGGGTATAAACGATGTAAGGCCGCCCCAACTTGTGCAGGACCTGGCGCGCAATAAACCCGTGGTACTGCCACAAACCGTTGACGATAAAAAAATCGTAGTCACTGGCGTGTTGTTCCAGCCATTGGCGGATCCTGGCGTTTACGCCATACCCAAACAGGCTCGGCCCCATGAAGTGAACGGTTCCTGGGTAGTCGACGGCGAAGTCCGCATCCAGCGTCAAGACATCCACGAGATGCCCGTTCTGCTGGAGAATCTTGTCGATTTCGCGGGCAGCGTTGATGGGGCCGCCCTTTTCCGGTTTAACCGAAGAGATGATTCTTAATAACTTCAAGTGCTGTCCGCTCATCCGTTGAATTGATTCAAGTCTTCTTGCAAGCGGCAAGAATCAGGCAGGCGTAGAACACGCCAAAGGCCAGGAACGTGCCCTGCATGGTCATGACCCCATTGAATAAAATCGGCGCCAGGAAACCGCACAGCAGCAATGGAACGCCGGTGCCCTGCCTGATCAGCGCTTTATAGGCTTTGAGCAGTAACCAGATCAGCAAGAAGATCCTGAACAGGATAAAGAGCGCCCCGATGGGAAGGCCCAGTTCCAGGATGATCCGCGACCATTCATCTTCGGCCAGCAAAAACCCCGCGCCTTGCTCGCGCCCTGCGCGCAATATCGCTGAGGCGGCATTCGTACCCGAGCCGATGCCGTGTCCCCACAGCGGTGCATCGTCGATCACGCGAGTGAACGCATACAGACTGGAGAACGCCCGGGTCACCGGCGAACCTTCACTGGCGACGGCACTCCGGTTGCGCTCGACGAGAATCTGGTAACTGTCGGACGACATGAAAATCAGCAGGCTGACAAACAGTGCCGCCACCAGGAAAAACAGCGACAACAGGTTTCTTTGCGATTTCTTGATCAAGGCGACCATCAAGGCCGCCAACAGCACGATGGCGGCATACGCATAGATGGCCCGCGATCCGGTCAAGAAACACATCACCGCCACCGAGATGGCCGACACCGGGAACAACAGGTATCGCCCGGCAAACACTGCGCGGAACAAGGCTCGGTCGAAAATCGCCGCCACCAGGAAAGCAAAGCAGGCGGACACGTAAACAACGTGCCCGGCGGTGAACGTGAACGTCCCATACGGCCGGACAACCCCGTCGGCGATCATGAAAATGAAGTCATCGTCCCCAATGCCTTTATTGACGAAGGCTTGCGGCCCGGACGAATACTGCATGACCACCAGCACGCTGATGGGAATCGCCGCAAACAGCGTGATCCGGGCGAAACGGTAGACATCGGCCAACTGCAGGGTTTTTCCGGCAACGAATATCAGGGGGAAATACAGCAAGTAGTTCCTGACGCCATAGCCGTAGATGACCAGCCCTTCAGGGCTGCTCAACAAAAATGCGGAGACCAGAACAAAGAACACCACCAACAACATGACGAAGTACGCCGACAGCAGGTTCTTGGAAAAAAAGCCGAACCTGAACGCGTACCAATAGATGTAGAGAACAATCGGATCCTTGATGAAATAGATGGCCGAGCTCAGGCCCGGCAGCAGCCACTTGCGCAAAACCCCTTCAAACAAAATGAACAGATAGATCAGGACAAACGCACTGACCACGCGCTTTCTGTAGCGCTCCTTCAGGCTGGACAGCTCAGGGTTGGCCAAGGATTGCATCCAGCACCTCCGTGGCGTAGGTGTCCCAGGTCGTCCTACCTGCCGAGAACACCGCGTTGTGCTTCAGCGCACTGAGTTTTTCACTGTCATCGGCCAGCTCGACCAGACGGGCAGCAATGGCCTCGGCGGAACGGATCGGCACCACATACCCGTTGAAACCGTCGATGATCAAATCCGCCGCGCCACAATTCTGCGAAACGATGACCGCCGTCCCCGTGGACAGTGCCTCGCCCACCACCAGGCCGAACGCTTCGGCGAGTGAAGGCAAGACCAGCACGTCGGCCGCCAGCAATTGGCGGATGACCTGATCGTGGGGCGCCGAGCTGAGCCAGCGATACTTCTTCAGCTCGCTATTGAGCGCCTGGTTACGCCCATTGGCATAGTCGGCACCGATGACGGTGACATCCAGGGCAACGCTGCCCGACGCGATCTTCAGCGCCTCGAAAAAATACGAGATGCCCTTCTGCTGGGTCAGCGCACCGACAAAAATCACTTTGAGCGGCCCCCCGGCCCGGACATTCACCTCTTTGTGGACCATCGGTGCGGGTGCGCCATAGGGGGTCACCGCAACTTTTTGGTGGGCGATGCCGGATTCACCCAGGGTGCGTTTGGCAAACGTGCTGGCCACGATGATCCGATCCGCCAACGCCAGTTCGGCGGTCTGCTTGCGGATGGTGGTTTCGCTGAGGTTGGGAATGCTCGCCCGCCACGCGGGGTTCGCTTCACGCTCATGGTCCAGCATCCCGCACGCGTAGGAAATGGAGCCGAAGGCCGCCTCATAATTGAGCGTGATCCCGCCAACCGCCTTGGCGGCGGTGAACAGGGCCTTGCACTTGCCGTCATAACCGTACACCTGGCTGGGTTTACGCGCGGTGTTGTACAAGAACTGCGCGCTGGCCCGATCAATGTGTTCGTACACATTTTCCGGGCAGAACATCCCGATGTTGCGCTGCGTAAGGCTGTACCACTTCAACTTGTCACAGAGCACGCGAGGCACATCGTAGCGCGGGTAGCTGTGCAGCAACGCGCCGTCGACCATGTCGAACGTGCGCCGCAGGCACTCTTTGCCAACGACCGGAAGACGGCAAAGCCAAGAGTCTTTATGCAACGCCAGCGAGCTATGGAACGAATGCAGCAAGCGCCGTTGATTCAACGCACCCAATAGTGCGCGAACGTTTTGATTACCCACCGGATGAGCGACCAGGATCATCTTATTTACCCATCCAGGCTTCAACCACGGCACTCGACCTGACCGGGCTGTAGGTGAACGCGCACTCGGCGCGACGTTTGATCGCGACCGCCGGGTTACCCGCGACGATCGTGAAAGGCGCTACATCGCGGGCAACGACACTGCCCGCACCGACCACGGCGCCTTCACCGATGGTCACCCCTGGCAAGATGATCGCGCCCGTGGCAATCCACGCGTAATCGCCAATCACCACCGGCGCGACCTTCAACCGCCAAGCGGGATCGTCCACGCCGTGCGTGCCCGTCAGGATTCGCACACCGTCATTGATCGCAACATGCCCGCCAACCTTCACGGGGGCGTGCAATTGGATAAACGTGCGCTTGCCGATAAAACTGCCCGCGCCGATGCTGAAACGGCCAACGGCGCCTTCAAACTCCGCATCGTTGATCATCACCAGCGCACCGATAGTCGCGCCCTGTCGGCGCAGCCGGCACTGGCGGTGGTTGGCCTGGAGCAATCGGCTGAGCAGCAGCGCGCGCTTGGCCAGGTATTTCAACCCGACGAGCTTGAACGGGCTCACCTTCAGCCGGTGCTGGAACAGGTAATTAATTAACACGGGCCATCCTCTGTTCAAGACGATAAAACCCGCGTTTGGCAAAGCAGAACAACACCCCTTCCGTGGCCACCAGCACATAACAGACACCCAGCAGTCCGAAGTCTTGAGCCAGGCAAAAAACCGCGAGCACACTGACCATCGACACCAACATGAACACCACGGCAAACGCCGAGTAGGAAGCGGTTGCCATCATGGCCACCCAGTACACCTGCCACGCCACATGCGTCAGTGCGCCGACAATCAGTACCAGCATGACGGTTGCCGAGTAATCCGCCTTTCTGCCCGACCAGACATCGAATATCGACCCGCCGAATACCACGATCAGCGCGCCCATCCCACAGGCAATGGGCAGTGAAAACCTCAGCGCATAACGAATCATTTTCCTGACCAACTGGTTGTCACCGACGGAGAATGCATAAGAGATTTCCGGCCAGATCGACTGATTCACCACCGTGGAAAACTGCACCAACACCCTTGAGATCGTTCGGTAAAGACCGAATATCGCGGCATGGGCCGGTGACAGCAGTATCGACAACAAAATCGTCAGCCCTTGAACATTCAGCGCCAGCCCGATCGGAAAGGCCAAAGACGCCAGCGAGGGTCTGATCAAGGTGATGAACGCCCGCTTCCCGACCACCGAAGGATCGAAGCGCAAGCTGATGCCCAGCCGATCGGCCAGCAGATTCTTGACCACAATTCCGCTCGAACGGACGATCAACAGCGCCAGGCTGGTGGCAACCAGGCTATGGGTGAGATACGCGCACAGTAAGGCGGTCGACCATTCCAGCATCCTGATCACGTTCATGATGAAGGACGACAAAGGCAGCGCCTTGGATGCGCGGTAACGTATCGAAACCATGTTGGTCAGCAGGCACAGCAACGAATACCCAGTCAACGCCGAGAGGATCAACACCCCATCGCCGCTCCGGATGGACTTGAGATTGAGCAGGCTGAACAGGTCGAAAAACGCCAGAGAGCCAACAGCCAGCAATAACACGCTAACCCCCACCAACAGTAAAAACGCAAAGCTGGTGCTGTAGACCGCACTGGCAACCTTCAACCGGCCTCGCTCATGCCATATCACCACCTTGCTCGAGGCGGCGGTGGTTACCCCCAGGTCGGATAACGCCAGGTAGGTGGGGATCGCGGACAACACGACCCATTCGCTGTAGGCGCCAAACCCCCAACTGGCGATAAGGACCGGGACACTCACCAGTTGGATCAGCAGATTGACCACCTGACCAAACGAGTTGGCGCCAATGCCGTTGACGACTCTTTTAAGCACACTCATGGGAGGACCTATACCGTATTGAGAGGTCGCCCAATGGAAATGTACTCAATACCTTTCTTCAGCACGCTGCCGGGGTCGAACAGGTTGCGTCCGTCAAAAATCAACGGCTGTTTGAGTTGCCGTTTGATCACGTTGAAATCCGGCGCCTTGAATGCCTGCCACTCGGTGACGATCATCAATGCATCCGCACCTTTGAGGGCTGCCTCCTGGGTGCCGCACAAGCGCAAGTCGTCGCGGTCGCCATAAATGCGCTGGGTTTCTTCCATGGCTTCCGGGTCATAGGCCTGCACCTTGGCGCCCGCGCGCCACAAGGCCTCCATCAGCACCCGGCTGGGTGCTTCGCGCATGTCATCGGTGTTGGGTTTGAAACTCAGCCCCCAGAGCGCAAAGGTCTTACCCGCCAGCTCGCCGTTGAAGCGACTGGAAAGCTTGTTGAACAGCGTCTGTTTCTGTTCGGCATTACGCCGTTCCACGGCCTTGAGCAGCGTGGCATCGAAGTCGATGCCGTCGGCGGTCTGGATCAACGCCTGGACATCTTTGGGGAAGCACGAGCCGCCGTAACCGACGCCCGCGTAAAGAAACTGATAGCCGATGCGCGGGTCGGAGCCGATCCCCTGGCGAACCATCTCGATATCGGCGCCCAAGCGCTCGGCCAGGTTGGCCATCTCGTTCATGAAACTGATCTTGGTGGCGAGCAGGCAATTGGCTGCGTACTTCGTCAGCTCGGCGCTGCGTACATCCATCACGATGATTCGGTCGTGATTGCGATTGAACGGCGCATACAGCTCGCGCATGACCGCTTCGGCCTGTGGACTGGCCGTGCCGATGACAATGCGGTCTGGCCGTGTGCAATCGGCAACCGCACAGCCTTCCTTGAGAAACTCCGGGTTGGACACCACCTCGAAGCTCAAATCGCTGCGGTCGCGCTGAGCCAGCATGGCCGCGATACGCGCGCTGACCTTATCGGCCGTGCCCACCGGGACGGTGGATTTGTCGATGATCGTCAGCGCCGCGTCCATATGCAGACCGATGGTTTCAGCCACCGCCAGCACGTACTTGAGGTCCGCGGAACCGTCTTCGTCGGGAGGCGTACCCACGGCGATAAACTGCACTTCGCCATGCTTGACCGCGGCCACGCCATCGGCGGTGAAGTTCAGGCGACCAGCAGCACGGTTATCCCTGACCAGGGCCTCCAGGCCAGGTTCATAGATCGGAATATGCCCCTGATTGAGACGTTCGACCTTCGAAACGTCGATGTCGATGCAAAGCACGTCGTGACCGACGTCAGCAAGTACCGCGGCCTGGACCAGGCCGACATAACCGATGCCAAAAACTGTAACTTTCATAGCGTTTCTCTTTGAACCTGCGGCCAGTGGTAAAAAGGCTGCTCGTTGGACGTCGATTGCCGGTAGCGCAAGATCAAACGCTGTCTGACTTGTAGTCGTAGTTGTAATAGCTGTAGGCGCCATAGCCGTATTTGGCGGATGAGCGTTTTTCGATGCCATTGAAAATCGCGCCTTTGAGCTCGATGCCACTTTGCTGATAGCGACGCATCGTCAACTCCACTTCACGCACGGAGTTCACTTCGAAGCGAGCCACGATCAGGTTGGTGCCCGACTGACGCCCCACGATGGTTGCGTCCGTCACCGCGAGAAACGGCGGGGTATCCAGAATCACCAGGTCATACAGCGCGCTGACCTGTTCGAGGAACGCGCTGAAATTGGCGTGCATCAATAGTTCAGAGGGGTTCGGCGGTACTTGCCCGCGCCCGAGGAAGTGGAGGTTGTCCACGGCCGTGTGGTGGATGGCTGCGGTGAGTTCGCAGTTTTTGGCCAGCACGTCAGACAAGCCGTTTTCAACCGATACGCCGAAGACCTTGTGCAAATAGCCTTTGCGCATGTCCACGTCGACCAACAACACCCGCTGCCCTGAATGGGCAACCACCGCCGCCAGGTTCGCCGACACAAATGTCTTGCCGACCTGCGGGCTCGGCCCGGAGATCATCAGGCGATTGTTAGCGGCTTCCAGCATGGCGAAATGCAAGCTGGTACGCAGGCTGCGCAAGCCTTCGATCGCTGGGTCCGAGGGGTGAGTCATGGCCAACAGTCGTGCGCCACCGAGCTGGTCTTTACGAAAGGTTTTTTGATCCAGCTCTTTTTGTATCGTGCTGAACGGGATCGCGGCATAGACCGGCAAGCCGAGCTTTTCCAGGTCATTCGGGTTGGTAACACCGCGGTTGAGCGCTTTGCGGAACATCACCAATGCGATCGCGATAAAGGCACCGAGCAGTGTGGCAATCACGATGATCAGCGCTTTCTGCGGCCTGACCGGGCTTCGCAAATCAACATCGGCGGTATCGATGAGCCGCACATTGCCCACGGTGCCGGCGCGCATCACGTCCAACTCTTGATACTTGTTCAGCAGCAGCGTGTAGATCTCGGTGCTGACCTTCAAATCGCGGGTCAGGCTCAGCAGCTCCTGCTGGGTGGTGGGCAGGCTCTCGACCTTCTTGGCCAACTCATTCTGGCGCTCGGTCAGCTCTGCCAATTGAGTCAGTAACGCCCGGTACACGGGATGCTGAGGGGTGAACTTGCGCTCTATTTCCGCCTGCTGCATCTTGAGTTCGGAGATGCTGGCATCCAACGCGACGATCTGATCCAGGATGGCTTTCGCTTCCAGGCTGATATCGATGGTCTTGTTGCGGATCTGAAATTGATTCAACGCCGCTTCCGCCTGCTCGACATCCTTGCGCACTTGCGGCAACTGGCCCTTGAGAAACGCCAGGCTTTGCGCGGCTTCTGCCGAGGTACGGTCAATGTTTTGCCGCACATAGATGCGTGCGACCTCATTGAGCACTTGAATCGCGTCGGCAGGTCGCGGGCTTTCCAGGGCCAGCCCGATAATCCCCGATTCCTTGCCGCGTTCAGCCACATCCAGCAATTTCTGATAACGCAAAATGGTGCTCAGGCGCGGTGAACGGACCACGCTGAAAGTGGTACCGGGGTTGGCCCGAAGCTGTTCGACACGCAGCTTGATGCCACTGCTGTCATAGGCGCGCCCCACTTGGCCCTCAAGCAAAACAGCCTCGTCCTGGTCCGACAGCGTGAAGCTGCCGCCATTGCCGGCGGTCAACGTCAGCTCCTGGCCCAGCAGTTTGGTGGGAAGGCGCAGCTCGGAAAACTTCAGCTCCTCACCACCCCAGGCGAAGTTGCTCAACCCCAACCACGGTGCAGCCACTGCCTCCTGTTCGGTGGGTTTGAAACGACGGGCAACAAAGCCCCCCAGCAATGGGAAACGCTTGGGTTTGACGTCAAGGTCCAGGTTCAGGTTATCGACGGCGGTCCCGATGGTGATCCGCGAGCGGATGAGTTCGATTTCGGTCACCGTCGGCGATTCTTTACCGAGCAGGCTGCCGACATCCGAGAAGCCCAGCATGTCGCCCTTCTTCGGTTCGACCTGAACTAACGCGGTCGCTTGATAGATCGGCGGCGTCAATACCGAATAGGCCGCGCCAAGGGCCATAAAGGCAATACTGATTCCACCGATCAGCCATTTATGATCCAGTAGAGTACCCACCAGCGCCATAAAGTCTAAATCAGTGTCATCCGAATGGTGTGAAGTTACCGCAGTTGCTGATTGCATAAGTCAGTTCTTTTTCTTACAGATAGTCTAGGAATGGCACAGGGTGCAAGACGCCCGGCTCCATGCACGTACAACGGCTATACTCGACACACAAACGCTCACTAGAGCCTGACAACACAATCTTCTCAACACTTGACGCTCAATTCACAAGTCACTTTCCCAATATTCCAGTAGAGGGTTCAAGCGATCATGTCCGACCTTAAATAACATTCAAACAACCTCAACCCGCCAACAACTGCGCCCACGCACCCGTCGCTTCTTCAATCAAGCCATACGCTTGTAGAAATGCCGGTTTGCCTTGGCGGTAAGGGTCTTTGATTTCTCTATTGCACTGCCACTTGCCCAGCAGGAATACTTTGCCCCGAGCCACCGGCGCGAGTTTGAGCACCTCCTCGATCTGCCACTGTTCCATCACAAGAATCAGGTCCGCTTCACTCACCGCCCCGCTCGTCAATTGCCGTGCCTGGTGGGGCTGAAAAGCATGCCCGTGTTCTTCCAGTACCCGCGAAGCCGTGGCTTCCAGCGGGTGTTGATGCAGCGCCGCCAACCCCGCCGAACTCACCTGTATATCGCTGGAAGCAAGTGCGGCACGCAGTAGATTTTCCGCCATGGGGCTGCGACAAATATTGCCGACACACACAATCAAAATCTTATTAAACACCGCCATCTCCCACGCGCCGCAAAGTACTCATGAGCCAAAGCAAAGAATAAATAACATCAACGCCAGCCAATAGCACCCTGAAACAAGCCAGGCAATTATGTTCACAGGCAATAAGTTTCGACCATCTCTTCAGCCGGACAATAAATAACATAATTGCCTATTGACCGACTAAAAATAACATTCCCTTACTTTTGCGCCTCTTCATAATAAAGTGCCCACCGAGCACAGCAACGAGGCACGGCCATGAAAAGTTCAAAGTTACTGGTAGAGCGTATTGGCCTGTTCCCGTCTTCGGGAAACATTCATGTCAATGTCGACAACTCGACAACGGTGGTTGAGCGAATGCACATGTTATATGCCAGCAACTCTTTAGACTTCGACGAATCCGGTTCCGGGCTGTCCATGGTCTTCGCCGACTGGCGCTTCAAGTTGCAAGTCAGTAATGCCCTGTCCGTCTGCCTGTGCGTAGAGAGCCGTGGCGACCGCCATTTCATGCAAACCAAGACCGACGAGCTACTGGCGAACATCTTCAGCACCGAGGGACGCCCATCAACCGGTATGCCCGTTCAAGACACGCCGCCACTCATTGCGCCTTGATCGGCCCGGAGCCGACGCGCCACGCGGGCTCCTGATGGGCGCGTGACGCCCCGGAGACGCTGACGGCGACATGGTTAAGCAGGTTCTCGGCGTTGTACTTGGGCACCAGCGCACTCAATAACACGACCACTGCCCCAGCGCCGATCAGCGATGGCGACACATTGACCTGCGCGACATCTATTCGCCACAAGAACGTCAGCGCGGCCACCGCGCCCAATAACCCGCCCGCCAGCGCCTCGTTCAGAGGGTGGATGTACGGCGCGACACAATAAGCACTGAACCAACCGGTGGCGATCAATCCGGCGAGCGCCGCGGGCCAGCGCAAGGCCGGGTTGAACTGGCGCGCCACCAAACTCATTGCCACGGTGACCACCAGGCATGTGTTCATGGCGTGGCCACTGAGCACGGCAATATCAAGGTGTTGAAACGAAACGCCCCAGCCCTTGAACAGCAACTTGCTGAACGCCACGATTGAATAAGTGCAAGCGACGGTGATGAGCCATCCCTTGAGCGCCCGCGGCGACGAATAGCGCAGCCACACAGCGATGACCAGCGCGGCCGGAATCATGACGGTAATACCGCCATAGTGTGCGAGTTCTTCGCGCATGAGTGACCCACCTGACCCAGCAATTTTCCGCGCCCATCAGACCTCAGGCCCAGGGAAAACACAACGTTATCTACGGTCAGGTTAAAGCCCTTGCCGCCCGCGCCCCTACACGCCCACAGGGGTCAAGCGGCGTTGCGGATCTTGTGCAAGGCGTCCGCCACCCACTTGCCGAACGCATCCACCGGCCCTTGCAGGTTACCGAGGAAGTGCGGGTAGATCAGCCACAGGTTCATCACCGGCTTGAAGTCCTTGAGCGGCATCACTGCCAGTTGCTCACGGTGGGCGCTACGCTCCAGCAACGGGCGCGGCACCAGGCCCAGGCCCAGGCCGTCCGCCACCAGGCCCAGTTGCAGCTCGGTGCCGAAGGTTTCCAGGTTCACCCGCAACGCCAGGCCCTGATCGGACAAGGTGCGTTGCAAGCCGGCACGGAAGCCGCAGCCGTCCGGGTTGAGGATCCAGCCGTTCTGGTACACATCGGCCAGCTTGCACGGTTTCTTCGGCAACTGTGCCTTGGCGCAGACCACCACCAACTCCATCTTGCCGATGGATTCCCCCACCACGTTGTCCGGGAAAATCTTGCCCGCCGGGAACAACGCCGCCGCCGCATCCAGCTCGCCGCGTTCGATCTTGCCGATCAATTGGCTGCCCCAGCCGGTGGCGACCTGGGCGCGCAGGTCAGGGTATTCGGTGCGCAAGTGCTTGAGCGCATCGAGCAGCACCACGTCGCCGATGGTTTGCGGCACACCGAGGCGCAACAGTCCGGTGGGCGGCGCATCGGTGGCCACCAGTTCGCGCAGGGCATCCATCTCACGCAGGATCAGTCGGCACTGCTCATAGACGCGCGTGCCGATCAGCGTAGGCTTGAGGGGCTTGGTGTTGCGGTCGAACAGCTCCACGCCCAACGCCTGCTCGAAGTTCTGCACACGGCGGGTGATGGCCGGCTGGGTCAGTTGCAACGACTCGGCGGCATGGCTGATGGACTGGCACCGAATCACTTCGACAAAAGCATCGATATCGTCAATTTTCATTTGGGCCGCACATAGAAAACAGTCATTAAGATGTGTGCGAAGCATAGTTGCAGGCACGTTTTCTGGATAGCCCGGGCTGCGTTCGATAACGCCTAACACGATGCAGAGCAGTTCTAAATCACCTTCGGCTATAAGCTAATCATTAAAAAATAGCATATTAACTACAAACATTATGCTTAGATAAACCGATCAACAGTAGCCGATGGAAGTGTCATGACCCAGGCCAAGCACCCCGAAAGACTCAGGGCCTTCATAGGCGCCCTGGCGGAATTGATTGACGCTAATCCACGCGAAGGCGACCTGTTGCACCGTGGCGGCAAGCTGCTCGCGCAACTGGTCAGCCATGACGACTGGCTCCCCGACGAATACGCCCAACCCGACCCCGAGCGCTACCAGCAATTTTTGCTGCATGCCGATTCGCGCCAGCGCTTCAGCATCGTCAGTTTTGTATGGGGGCCGGGGCAAAGCACGCCGATTCATGACCATCGGGTCTGGGGCCTGATCGGCATGCTGCGCGGTTCGGAATTCTCCCAAGGCTTCGCGCGCGCCACCGACGGGCGCCTGGTCGCCGCGGGCCAGCCGATCCAACTGGTGCCGGGCCAGGTCGAGGCCGTGTCGCCCAAGGTCGGCGATATCCATCAGGTCAGCAATGCTCACCCCGATCAGGTGTCGATCAGCATTCATGTGTACGGCGCCAATATCGGTGCCGTGCGCCGCGCGGTGTACCAGCCTGACGGCAGCGAGAAGCTGTTTATCTCCGGTTATTCCAACGCCTTTCTCCCGAACATCTGGGACTTGTCCAAAGAAAAGAGCCCTGCCCTATGAGCACCGTATCGCACCGCAGCTTTGCCCAGATTCGCCAGGCTCTGTTGGACCGCGAAGAAGTCGCCCTGGTGGACGTGCGCGAAGAAGCGCCGTTTGCCGAATCCCACCCGCTGTTCGCCGCGAACATCCCGCTGTCCAAGCTGGAACTGGAGGTGTACTCGCGCATCCCGCGGCGCAATACCCAGGTGACGGTCTACGACAACGGCGAAGGGCTCGCCAGCCGCGCCGCCGAACGCCTGGTTGCGCTGGGCTACACCGCAGTCAGCCTGTTGGAGGGCGGCCTGGACGGTTGGCGCAACGCCGGTGGCGAGCTGTTTATCGACGTCAACGTGCAGAGCAAGGCCTTCGGCGAGCTGGTGGAGAGTGAGCGCCACACGCCGTCCCTGGCTGCCGAAGAGGTGCAGGCCCTGCTCGACAGCCAGGCCGATGTGGTGGTGCTCGACGCCCGCCGCTTCGACGAATACCAGACCATGAGCATCCCCACCGGCATCAGCGTGCCCGGCGCCGAGCTGTTGTTGCGCGCCCGTGAGCTGGCGCCCGACCCGGCCACCCGCATCATCGTCAACTGCGCCGGACGCACCCGCAGCATTATCGGCACCCAGTCGCTGATCAATGCCGGCGTAGCCAACCCCGTGTCGGCCCTGCGCAATGGCACCATCGGCTGGACCCTGGCCGGGCAGACACTCGCCCACGGCCAGTCGCGCCGCTTTGCGCCGACCGGCGAAGCCCACCGCCAACTCGCCGCCCAGGATGCACGCCGAGTGGCCGACCGCGCCCGCGTCGGCCGCGCAAGCCTGGCCGACCTGCAACGCTGGCAACAGGACACGACGCGCACCACCTACCTGTTCGATGTACGCACCCCGGAAGAATTCGACACCGGCCACCTGCTCGGCGCCCGTTCCACCCCGGGCGGCCAACTGGTCCAGGAAACCGACCATGTCGCCAGCGTGCGCGGTGCGCGATTGGTGCTGGCCGATGACGACGGCGTGCGGGCGAATATGTCTGCATCCTGGCTGGCCCAACTGGGCTGGGAAGTGCATGTGCTGGATGACCTGCAACCGGCACACTTCAGTGAAACCGGCGCCTGGGTCGCCCCGGTGCCCGCCGCGCCCCAGGCCGAACTGATCAGCCCGCAAACCCTGGCCGAGTGGCAGGCCCATGGCGACACCGTGGTGCTGGACTTCACCGCCAGCGCCAACTACGTCAAGCGCCACATCCCCGGCGCCTGGTGGACCCTGCGCGCGCAACTGCCGCAAGCCCTGGCCAAAGTGCCGAACGCCGAGCGCTACGTCCTGACCTGCGGCAGCAGCCAACTGGCGCGCCTGGCCGTGGCCGAAGTCGAAGCCCTCACCGGCAAACACGTGTTCCTGCTGCAAGACGGCACCGCCGGCTGGATCGCCGCCCAACTGCCGCTGGAAGCAGGTGAAACCCGCCTGGCCTCGCCGCGCATCGACCGCTACCGCCGGCCGTATGAAGGCACCGACAATCCCA
Organism: Pseudomonas sp. GW704-F2; assembly: GCF_059423025.1. Lineage (NCBI taxonomy): Bacteria > Pseudomonadati > Pseudomonadota > Gammaproteobacteria > Pseudomonadales > Pseudomonadaceae > Pseudomonas > Pseudomonas sp. GW704-F2. The sequence goes on from NZ_JBWKXO010000022.1 coordinate 100,065, forward strand.
AGGAAGCCATGCAGGCCTATCTGGATTGGGAGTTCGGGCTGGTGGAGCAATTGGCTCGGGATGGGACACATGGGTTTTATGTGATCTGAGTCTGCCATCAGCGCGGGCTGCGTGTGCATAGGCAGACGCGGCCGCATTCGAAATCGCTGATGACGCGCCGTCGAAGTTGATGCCCAGGCGCGCCGCCAAATGTGCGTCGACATGGAAGAACGGCTTGTAGGTTGTTAGTTAAGCACCAGTGTGTTTTTCAGGCCCGTCCACTGCGCGTTTTCGAGATCGCCCATGGGCTGGGCCTTGATGTAACTCAGGGCAAGCAGTTGGCGAGTGCCAGGTACGATCAGCCCTAACTGATACTGATAAATGCACTCGCCACCTCTGCCGAACTGGTTGTGGACCTCGAGGGCGTCAACATCTTGCCTGGCACCGACGCGAACATTTTGCAGTGGTTGGTAGCGTAGTTCCTGAACCTGCTGCTCAAGCTTTTTCAGTTGCTCTGTAAAGTTACTGCGCAGGGTTTCTCCATCAGCGAGCACGGCACGGGTGATGATCAATGAAGTGCTCAGGTCGGCGAATTTCAGAATGTTGATGGATGAGTCTTGGACATCATCAGTGGGCAGCGTGAATTGCAGTTCGTTGAGTCGATAGGTCATGGTGGGTTGCTCTGCCTGTCAGTAGTAGATTGGCTTGGGCGATATCGAGTTGGCAGTAATATCAATTCGGATTTTTATGATGCACGTCAAAGCCATCAGGGACTTGGCCTTTTGTCATTCTATCTACCCCTGCCCGGCCATGTCTTTTAAGCAATTTTGGATCTTTTGCCACTTTCTTCAGATACTTTTCCTTAGCTCCGCCTTTTTTCCAAGGTTGGCACGCATCTTCTTGATTTCACTTTTCGTTCTCTTCTGATAGCAGGTTTCAAGACCCCAGGGGTCAATCCACATGAATGGATTAGGTGTGTACTGATGGATATTGAGTCTAAAAATCATACACCTGATACGCAGCAACAAACCCGTTGTCGATGGTGAACGAATTGGGGCTGTTATGGGTTTTGTACTTATCTGACAGACGTGCTTGTACTTGTGCAATGCTTTCTCCAATGGTTATTCCACCGTTCGAAACTTTTGATACTATTGCGTTAGTCAAATTCATAACCACCTCTATTTCGGAGCGCTCACTAATGCCCTGCCTAAAAAAACTGGGCTATCGACAATTTTTTCGTATTTTACAAAATCTGTTGGGGCTACGCGTCCTTGGACTTCCCCATTTCGGTACACCTTACAATACCCGGATGGTAGTCCGGGACATCTTTGTTTCCGGATTTTGTGATCCTAGTAAACTGCGTCTGCTGAGTCTTGTTGGTGTTAAAATTTGTGATGCTTTTGGTATAGCCTTTTTTCAATAACGACATTTCAACTTGCTGAGGCGTTTTGCCGAAAAGCTTGCTCTCCCACTTTTTAGAAATGTTTTTCCCTCCATTAAGGGCTTTAATGCAAGTTAACCCGAGAGGGTCTACCCATTCAATCGGGTTAGGCGCGAATTGGTATAGATTTAGCCCCCCCCGCCAAGCCAATCGGATCCGGCGTCGTAAACCGCCCCCTAGAAG